>JBCCLG010000488.1:0-4834 GCA_039027015.1 Acidobacteriota bacterium
GGCCAGGGCGCCCTCGGAGAGCGTGCGGGCCCAGAGCGGGGGAGACGCCGAGTCATCCTTCAGCGAAGCCATGGGGCACTACCGGCGGGGCCGGGAGCGCTACCGTCAGCAGACGAGAATCGGCAACGAGCAGGCGATCGAGTCTTACGCCCTGGCGCTCGCGGCCGACCCTGAATTCGCTCTGGCGCACGCCGGGTTGGTCAACGCCTACGCCCTGCGGGTCATCCGCTACGGCTTCGAGCCCCGCTGGCGGCACGAGGCCGAGGCCGCCGCGCGGTGGGCCCTGCGGCTCGACCCTGCGCTTCCGGAAGCGCACAAGGCCCAGGGCCTGCTGCATGACCTCGACGAGCGCCTCGAGCCCGCCCTCGAGAGCTACCGTCGGGCCCTCGAGCTCCATCCCGGATACGTGGAGGCGGCCTACAACGCCTCCACCACGGCCTTTGCCCTGGGGCGATGGGACGAGGCCGTGGACTACCAGCTGCGCGACGTCGAGCGGCCCAACGGGCGCGCTGCGCTGGCGATTCTTCTCTTCGAGCTGGGCCTCGAAGCCAGCGGGCGCGAGCTGGCTTCCGAGGTGCTCGAGCTCGAGCCTCTTCACGGCTATTTGGGGAGCTATCTCGCGCTGCGATCGACCCTCGATGGCGGACTCGATCGCGGTCGACGGCAGGCGGAGCGCCTCGCCCAGGCCTACCCTACCTGGTGGCGTCCGCGCTGGGTTCTGGCCGAGATCGCGCTGCGGGAAGACGATGCGGACGCCGCCCTGGCGGAGTACACGGCGGCCGTCGAGCTATCGGGCGAGGGCGATTGGGAGGCCGCCCTGGGCCTGGCCGCGGTCCTCAACCGCGGCGGCGAGAAAGCCCGCGCGGAGACGCTGATGGAGTCGATCGAGGCCGACGCCACGGCCCGCCTCGAGGCCGGCAGCACCTGGCACGTGCACTCTTTCCGCCTGGCCGCAATCGCCGCCCTGCGCGGTCAGCGGCAGACCGCGATCGAGCACTTCGCCGCGGCTTTCGCCGCCGGTCGCCTCAGCCCGAGCTGGGACGCCGTCCATCCGGCTCTAGCCTCCGTGCGCTCGGATCCGGACTTTGAGGCGCTGCTCGAAGGCATGCGAGAGCGCATCGACCAGCAGCGCCAGGCGGTCTTGGCAAAGACCGACTTCGCCTCGCTCTCGGCCCGGATCAGGCCCCGAAGCTAGCCCGTCCGTCACCCGGATCGATCCCGCGGCGCGCCCCTCAGCCCCTCCGCTCGTCTTTCTCGCCGAGGCCTAGCCGAGTCACTCGCCTGCCGAGGGCCCGCTTCGAGACGCAGAGGCGCTGGGCGGCGTCGGCAAGGTTCCCTCCGACGGCGTGCAGAGCCTCTGAGATCTCCCGGGGCGGAATCTCCGAGGCCAGGTGTAGAGAGGGATGGCGCCGCACCAGGTTGTAGAGAGAGGGTCGGCCGATCCTCAGGCGGCGGGCCGCCGCGGCGGGCTCAAATCCGCATTCGGCCATGGCCTCCTCGAGCTCCTCCTCGGTGATCTGCGAAGGGCGTCGGCCCTCGCCCGTGCCCGCGGGCGACGGCCCTGGCGGAGCCGGCTTGGCGAGAGTCGGCGGCGAAGGGCGTGCGGGTGAGCGGGGCTTTCCAGGCGGCGCCATCTCGCTCGGCAGGCGGATCTCCCGGAGTCGGCCGCTCTCCCGGCTGTCGATCACCAGCTGGCGCACCACGTTGGCGAGCTGGCGAACGTTGCCCGGCCAGGGCTCTCGGGCGAGCCCGCCCATCAAAGAGGCCGGAATCCAGGGGCGCCGCGGGCCGCTGGAGCGTTCGAGGATCTGCTCCTGACCGAGATCGCGCAGCACGGGGCGCGCCAGGTGGGCGAAAAGCCGGCCGATATCCTCCCGCCGCTCGCGCAGCGCCGGAATTCTGATGACGTAGGCGGCCAGGCGGTGGAGAAGGGGTTCCTTGAACTCGCCGCTGCGAACCCGGCTCTCGAGGTCCGAATCCGTCGCCGCGAGGAGGCGCACGTCGATCGGCACCGGCCGGTGCGAGCCCACGGGCAGGACCTGCCGGGTTTCGATCACCCGCAGGAGCATCGCCTGGACCTCCGCCGTCGCCTCCCCGATCTCGTCGAGAAAGAGCGTGCCGCCGTCGGCGGCGCGAAAAAAGCCCTCGCGGGCGCTTTGGGCGCCGGTGAAGGCCCCCTTGGCGTGGCCGAAAAGCTCGGCCGGTGCCAGGGCCGGCGACAGCGCCCCGAGGTCGACCGCGACAAACGGTCTCGAGGCTCGGGAGCCTTGCTCGTGCAGGGCCTTGGCCACGAGCTCTTTGCCGGTGCCAGACTCCCCGCGGATCAGCACCGGCACGTCGAGATCCGCCACGCGGTCGATGGCGCCGCGCACTCCCAGCATGCCGGCGCTGGCGCCCACCATCCGCCGTGTGGGAGGGCGTTTCTCGCTCAGTTGAAGGGCGCTCTGGGCGGTGCGGTGCAGCAGGAGCGCGATGCGTCCGGCCAGCTCTAGGGTGACGCCCGTGGCGAGATCCTGCCGGTTGACGTGGGCCGCTTCCTGGACCTTGAAGCCGTCGAGGCGCAGCTCGGTGGAGCTCCTTCCCCGAACCAGCTCGAGGCCCTCCTCCAGCAGCTTGAGCCGCCAAGGCTTGCGGCTCAAAAAGGGATCCTCGAGAGTGCGGTCGCTCCAGGGCGAGCCCGGCTGAGTGAATCTGGGGACGTTGCGGGCCAGCTCCGCGGAGCCGAGGATCTCGATCTCGGTGAGGACCGCCCGCTCTCCGATGCGCCGCGGATCCGGGTGGGAAAGGACGGTCAAGAGCACCACGTCCGGATCTTCGGTGCGGTCTCTCCTCTCCGAGGCAATCAGCGTGGTGCTGTCGTTCGGCGCGGGGCGATCGGTCATGGCAAATCCACGCTCGAGCGGGCGCGCAACGTCAGCCGTGACGTTGCCGGAAGCAGTTTGACGAGAAGCTCTCCAGATGACGTCAAAATCGGAGAATTTGTTGTCAAAAGGGCCACTTTTCGCCCCTCGGAGGCGGCATTGAGCTTGCTTTTAGGAAGGGCGAGACGAGGTGGCCACCCTTTCTCAAATCACTCCAACCGTTGAAAGAAAGGGTTTTCAAATGTTCCATTCCACGCAATCTGTGCCTTCCCGCCCTGGACGCTCTTCTCGCTTCGCATCCTTCCGGGCTCTCGCCTTCGCCCTCGCGCTCGCGCTCTTGGTGCAGGTTCCGGCCTCCGCGACGGATCCCATCGACATCGATCCGAACCCCGATTCGACCTTCACGCTGATCCTTCAGGAGGGCGAGCCCCTGGTCACCAGCGGCCTGGCTCCGGGGCACTACCTCGTCATCGTGATCCACGCGGACGGGTCCCAGACCTCCTATGAGATCTGGGTGAAGTAGGACGGCCGAGCGCTCCAAAGCCGCCGCTGTCCTCTCGCGATCGAGGCCCTGCGCCAAGAACGGGGGAGCGGCGGCTCGGCGGCTCATTTGGCGGCGAGGGATGGGCCGGTGAGCGGGCCCGCGATCTTCCGAATCCGCGAGGCGTCGTCCTCGTTGCCAAGGGCCGTGTAGGCGTCGCCGGCCTTCTGCAGCAGCTCTTCGGCGGCGGCCGTCTCGCCCAGCTCGATCAGGAGCAGGGCGAGCTTCTCCTGGAGGCCGGCGGTGCGGGCGTGCTTCTGTCCGAAAATCGTCAGCCGAGTAGCCAGTGCGCTTTTGAGATAGAGCCGCGCGGCCTCGAGGTCACCGCGCGCCTGCAGGACCTCCCCGAGGCTGCTCTCGACCTGGGCGAGCTTCGAGGGCTTGGTGGCGGTCTCGAGGGAGTAGATGAGATGAGCCCTGCGGAGATGCTCTTCGGCCCCGGCCGAATCGCCCATCCGGTGTTGGGCGACGCCCAGGCCAAAATGAGCCGCCGCAGCGTGGGAAGTCTCCTCCAGGCCCAGAGCCCCAGCCCTTTCGAGCGCGGCTCTGTAGATCTCGATGGCCTCCAGGGCGCGATCCTGCCTTCCCACCACCCCGGCGAGGTTGGCCATCGCGTTGATCTCATAGGGGTGCTCGAGGTCCCTCCAGTAGGGCAGGGACTCGCGGAAGAAAAGCTCCGCCCGGTCGAATTCATCTCGCCCGTAATAGGAGCTCGCGAGGTTGTTGAGGTCGACCGCCATGACGCGCGGATCCACCGGCCGCAGCGAGCGCCTGTGCTCCACCGCCTCTTTCTGCAGCTCGAGGGCCTCCTCATGCAGCGCCAAAGCATCGTAGATGACGGCCAGGGAGCCCAGAATATCGGCGCGCACCGAGGGCTCATCGTGCAGGGATTGCTCGATTTTCTCCCGGCCGCGATCCACGATCTGCTTGATGTCGGGCGCTTCCCCTCGGAGGCGGTCCGGCTCGATCGACTCGAAGAAGTCCAGCGTGAAGCTCTGAATGCGCTCCGATCGCGCCTGGGCTCGCCGCGCTTCGGCTTCCTGACCCACGGCGTAACGCCACAAAAAGGTCACGGTGCCGCTAAAAAGCAGCAGGAAGGCCGCGGTGGCCGTCAGGAGCCGGTTGCGGCGCACCGCCTTGCGCAGACGGCTGCGCCAGGTGCCCGGCCAGGCCCGGATAGGAAGATCCTCCAGGTGGAGCTGGATTTCCTCGGCCAGCTGGGCCGCCGAGTCGTAGCGGTTCTCGGGCAGCTTTTGCAGCGCCTTGAGGGTGATCATGTCGAGATCGCCGGCTACGGCCTCGCCGACGGCGGGATCGGCCGCTCGGCTCGGAGGAACCGGGTCGTCGAGCAGCACGGCCTGCATCAAAGCAGGATTCTGCATCTGACGTTGGTAGTAGGGATGCCTGCCGCTCAGCAGCAGATAGAGGAGGA
>JBCCLG010000489.1:0-4828 GCA_039027015.1 Acidobacteriota bacterium
CAACGTCTCGCGCCACTGGCCGGTGGCGGACGGCCTGACCCAGGGCCTCCACGCCCGCCTGCTCGAGGTTCTGCCCGAGGGCTGGGAGAAGCGCCTGACCTCGGCGGAGGATCTGGTGATCCGCTGGATCGAAACCCGCTCGGACTCCGAGCTGGAGGTTTATCCCCAGGTCGTCGCCCTGGCCCGCGGAGTGATCGCCGAAGCGTTCTCGAGCCGCGTCGTCACGCCGGGCGCCACCACCACCGACGACATCGCCTGGTACCTGCGCGAGCGCTTCACCGAGCTGGGGCTGCCGATCTGGTTCATGCCCTACGTCAACGTCCAAAGGCCGGGCGAGCCCTGCGAGGACGACACCGATTTTTGCGGCACCGGCGGCGTGGTCAAGCCCGGCGACGTGATCCACACCGATGTTGGCATCTGCTATCTGCGCCTGTGCACCGACACCCAGGAAATGGCCTACGTGCCTCGCCTGGGCGAGCAGGGCCCGCCTGCCGGGCTCGTCGAGGCCCTCGAGACCGGCAACCGCTGGCAGGACCTGCTGACCGGCGCCTTCGAGAACGGCCGCACCGGCAATCAGATTCTCGCCGCGGCCCTCGAGGCGGCGAGCGGCGCCAACATCGCCTCGAGCGTCTACACGCATCCCCTGGGCTTCTTCGGCCACGCTCCGGGGCCGACTATCGGCATGTGGGACAATCAGGGCGAAACCCCGATTCGAGGAGACTGGCCCCTCTATGCCAACACCGGCTACGCGATCGAAGGCAACGTCAAGGTCGCGGTTCCGGAGTGGCAGGGCCAGCTCGTGCAGATCAAGCTGGAGCAGAGCGCCGTCTGGACCGGTTCCGAGGTCTACTACCTGGCCGGACGCCAAACGCGCTGGCACGTGGTGCGCTGAGCCGCGATCGCCCCCGCCTCGATTTTATTCTTTGCCAGTTCCGCCGCTTCTCGCGGCCTTCGGTTCGCCGAGAAGCGCTTCTACCCATAGACGTGAAGGAGCCGATATGACGGTGGATGAGAAACCCCTGACATCCACGCTTCAATACTTCGACGGATGCGGGATCGCGCCCGAATCCGTTGACTGGCTGGCCGCCAAGGCGATTCGCCTGGAGGTCTTCGTGGGCGAGCAGGCGTGCCCGATGGCCGAGGAATTCGACGGCCACGACGCGACCAGTCGCCACCTTCTGCTGCGCGAGATCGAGGATGAGCCGCGGCTCTCCAGCCCGGGCGACGAGCCCGGAACCGCGATCGGTACCGCCCGATGGCGCACGGTCGACTGGAACGGCGAGCCGGTCGCCAAGCTCGAGCGCTTCGCCGTGCGGCGCAGCCACCGGGGCGCCGGCGCCGGCCAGCAGCTGGTCGACGGCGCGATCGAGGACGCCCGGGCCGCGGGGCTCAGGCGCTTTGTGCTCCACTCCCAGGAGCATCTGGTGGATTTCTACAGAGCCTTCGGCTTCATCACCGTCGGCGAGAGATTCATCGAGGCGGGCATTCCGCACCGCCGCATGATCAAAAGCGACGGCTAAACGCGAGCGCCCGCCCGGCGCCTCCCGCCCCCGGCACGCCGGCCGGCGGGAGGCTCGCGGCCCCGCTCAGCCGGCGCAGTCCATGAGCCAGCGGGTGAGGGGCTCGTCGCGCGCGACCTCAGGATCGGTCACCGCGACGGCGTCTCCCTCGCGCCGCCGCACCGCGATCTGGGTGCCGTTGCGCAGATCCTGGTGGATCGCCTGGAGAAAATCGAGGTCCAGGGTTTCCTCCGAACCATAGGCGCGCACCGGGCGCTGCAGCAGATATTCGCTGGCGGCGCTCGGATCTCCGTGCTGGGCGCACAGGGCGAGAAGGGCCGTCACGTAGGGCAGGGAGCTGTCGCCGTGGGTCTCCGAGGCGGCGGTCGGCTCCTCGCGGGGCATGTTGACCTCGGCGTAATAGGCGAAGTCCTCGCCCAAAAGCTCGATGTACTTCTCGCGAGCGGTGCCGGCGTCATCGGTCTCGTCGTAGCCTTCGTGAGCGATCGAGCCGCCCTGGTCGATCGCGATATCGGCGATCCCCGCGCCTCGGCGCATGGTGCGAATCTGCTCGATCCGGCACACCCGCTCGGCGGCGCGCGCCCCGGTGCGGTGGGCGAAGACCACGCCGACGGCGTCCACCAGCGCGTCGTCGGTGAGCGACTCGACGATCTCGAAGTCCTCAAAGCCGGCCTCCGGCAGGAAGGTCCGCAGATGCTGCCGGGTGGGCTCCCAGGCCTCGACCACGATCAGCCTGCGGGTTTTGGGGCCGAGCTTGCGAATCGCCGAGCGGCCGGCGATGCCGCCGCCCACCACCACCATGGTGCCCGCCTCGACGCCGCCGCGCTCGAGGGCCTCGACGACTTTTTGACCGGACACCGAGCCCGCGAAGCGCGACATGCTGCCGACGATCGGCGTGCGGTCGTGGCCCACCAGGCGGTAGGCGCAGCTGCCGACGGTGGCGCCGTCCAGGATCGCCGCAAAGTTGCGCGCCTTGGCCATCCTGCAAACGCCGCTCGGCTTGCTCGCCAGGTGCAGGGCGCCAAGACGCAGAAACGGGCCGGCGAGGGTGGCTTCGTAGTCGGTGGGCTCCTTGAGGGCGTGCACCACGTCGAAGGCCGGCAGCGAGGCGGCCTCGGTGACGCTCACCACCTCGGCGCCCGCGGCGCGATAGTCCTCGTCGCGCACCGGCGGCTCGCAGCGCGCGCCGGCGCCAGCGACCACCGCGACCTCAAGCTCGAGACCGAGCGAGTCGAGGTCGCGGCGCAGCTCCTCGAGGTGGCGGGGCATCAGGGCCACGCGGCGCTCCTGGTCGATGAAGGCGTCGGTGCCGAGCAGCAGGCGAACCCGCGTGCGGCTCCAGGACGCGCCTTCGAGGGCCAGGGCGAGGCGTTCCTGCGCCTCGGAGCTTCGGTTCGGATGGGATGCGCTCATCGAGGAGCCTCCGGAAGTTGCACGAGATGGTAATTCTTGCGGCCCTTGCGCAGCACGAGCACGCGGCCGTCCCTGAAGTCCTGACGGCGCACGCGGGCCGTCTCGTCGCCGACCCGCTCGTTGTTCACGTAGGCGCCGCCGTCGCGGATCAGGCGGCGCGCCTGGCCCTTGGAGGGGGCGAGTCCGCTGTCGACCAGCACGTCGATCAGCGGGCGACCCTCGCCCTCGAAGTCCGCGGGCGCGGCGTCGGTGGAGGGTACGTCCTCGAAGATGTCGAGCACGTCGCGGGCGGCCAAATCGTCGAGGGAGCCGCCGAAGAGCACGGCCGAGGACTTCTCGGCCAGCGCGAGGGCCGACTCGCCGTGGGTCATGCGGGTGACCTCGCGGGCCAGCAGACGCTGGGCCTCGCGGGCCTGGGGCGCCTCGGCGTGGCGCGCCTCTAGCTCGGCCACCGCCTCGCGGTCGAGCCAGGTGAAGAATTTGACGTAGGAGATGACGTCGGCGTCGGCCGTGTTCAGCCAGAATTGGTAGTACTGGTAGGGCGACGTGCGTTCGGCGTCGAGCCACACGGCGCCGGCCTCGGTCTTGCCGAATTTCACCCCCGCGGCGGTGGTGACCAGCGGCGTGACCAGGCCATAGGCCCGCTTCTGGCGCATCTTGCGGATCAGGTCGGTGCCCGCGGTGATGTTGCCCCACTGATCGCTGGCGCCCATTTGGAGGGTGCAGCCCTCGCGGTCGTGCAGCACCAGATAATCGTAGGACTGCAGCAGCTGATAGCTGAACTCAGTGAAGGAGATGCCGCCGTCGCCCTCCATTCGCGAGCGCACCGAGTCCTTTTGGATCATGGTGTTGACCCGGAAGTGTTTGCCGACGTCGCGCAGGAAGTCGACCATGCCGAGGTTGCAGAGCCAGTCGGCGTTGTTGACCATCTTGGCCGCGTCGCCCTCGAAATCGATGAATCTCGAGAGCTGCTCGCGCAGCCCGGCGAGGTTCTCCTCAACCTTTTCTCGGGTCAGAAGCTGACGCTCTACGGTCTTGCCCGAGGGGTCGCCGATCAGGCCGGTGCCGCCGCCCACGAGGCCGAGCGGTCGGTGGCCGAAGCGCTGCATGCGCGCCAGAATCAAAATCTGCAGCAGCGAACCCACGTGCAGGCTGTTGGCCGTGGGATCGAAACCGATGTAAAGCGTGACGGGGCCGCTCGTCAGGTGCTCGCGGACGCCTTCAGAAGCGTCATAGACAAGGCCTCGCCACTCGAGCTCGTCGAAAATATTCACGTCGTCCTCCTGCCGTGATGTGGGCCGGCCCCAGGGGGGGAGTCTGGAGGTGGATTTACAGAGGGAGAAAAGAAGCTGAGTTAGCCGGGTCGCGGGAGGCGCGAGCATATCAGCGCACGGGCTCCCGCAGCGCCTCCAAGAGCCTGTAGAATCCAGCCCGCCCCCCCCTTTGGAATCCTACCCGCCAGCGTCCGGTCTTCCTCTCTCTTGCGAGCGCGAGGCCGCGGCAGATCCGAGATTCTCCCTTCCCTTTGATTGGACCATGGCCCTCGCGCGTTTGTTGATCGGTGAGTGGGTCGGCGTCGAGAGGCGCGAGTCGGTGATCGAGACCCCCTCGTGGCACGTCGTGGCCCACGCCGTCGCCGCCCTGGACGGCGCTCGCGGAAGCTGCTTGACCCTCGTGCCGGACCTGGCGCTGCGGGATCTACACCCGCACCTGCGCATCGACGGCGGAGGCGGCCGCTATCTGGTGCGCGGCCTGACCGCCGAAGGGCGCACCCGCGTCGCCGTGGATCCCTCGCGCTGGAGTTCCGGAACCGTGGGCATCGTGGCCGACGGCCAGCTCGGCGATTACCCGAGTCATTGGGGGATCGATTTGGCGGCGGTGATCGCCGCGGCTCG
>JBCCLG010000490.1:0-4795 GCA_039027015.1 Acidobacteriota bacterium
CGACAACAACGACGGCAGCCTCTACTTCGGTCGCCTCTACGTGCACTGGACCGACTTCGCCAACGGCGGCATTTTCAGCACGCACTCGGATGACGAAGGCTCCACGTGGTCGACGCCCGTGCGCATGAGCGCCACCACGGGCGGCGTTCAGGGCGCCTGGCCGGCGGTGGCGCCCAACGGCGACGTCTACTCCTCGTGGGTGCTCTTCGGCACCGACACCGTGACCATCGAGGTGGTGCGCTCGACCGACGGCGGCGTGACCTGGAACCAGGTGACCAACCCCGTGACCGACGCCGCCGCGCCGATCGACCCGACGGCCACGGCCAACTGCTTCCGGACCGCGCTCAACGGCAACATCCGCTACCTGCCTTCGCCGCAGATCGCGATCGGCCCCAACGGCGACGTGCACATCGTTTACAGCTACGACCCCGACGGCACCGGTCCCGACACCATCGACGTCTTCTACCGCCGCTCCACCGATAGCGGCGCCACCTGGCTGCCGGAGATCCGCGTCAACGACGACACCTCCGACAGCGATCAGTTTTTCCCGACCCTCACCGTCGGGGATTCAAATATCGTCTCCATCTCCTTCTACGACCGCCGAAACGATCCCAACAATCTGCTCTACGAATACTTCCAGGCGACCTCCCCCGACGGCGGAGCGAGCTTCCTGGCCAACGTTCAGGTTTCCGACGTGCAGAGCGACGTGACCCTCGACGGCGCCCTCGCCACCTGCTACCACGGCGACTATGACACTCATATTCAGGTCGCCGGCGCGGCGATACTCCAGTGGTCTGACGACCGCAACAACAACGCCGACACCTTCTCGGACATCGTGGCCCTCGGCACCGACTTTCTGGTCATTCCCGACGGCTCGACCGCGACGGTGTGCGCGCCGGCGGACGGCGTGCTCGACCTCGACGTGCTGCAGTTCAACGGCTTCGGCGAGCAGGTGACCCTGGCCGACAGCGCCTGGCCCGCCGGCCTCACGGCGAGCTTCGGCACCAACCCGGTGACGCCGCCGAACACCTCGCAGCTGACCATCTCCGGAACCGGCAACGTGGCCTTCGGCTCCTATACGCTGAACGTCACCGGCACCTCGACGCCTAGCAGCATCGTTCAGGACGCCGACGTCACCCTGAACGTCTTCACCCAGACGCCGCCGGTCTCGACCCTGACGGCGCCCGCCGACGGGTCGACCAACGTGGCCTTGATGCCGACCCTGACCTGGTCAGCGGCCACCGAAGCGGATCTCTACGACGTGGAGATCGCGACCGACTCGGCCTTCCAGGACATCGTTGTTCAGGAGCAGACCTCGAACACCACGATCGACGTCGGCTCCAGCCTTTCGAGCAGCACGGTCTACTACTGGCGGGTGCGCCCCTTGAACGCCTGCGGCCAGGCCGCTTTCTCCCAGGTCTCCTCGTTCTCGACCGTGCCTCTGCCGGGCGATTGCCCGCTGGGCTTCGAGAACGACGACCTCGCCATGGAGGACTTCGAGGCCGGCGTTGGCGGCTTCACCACCGGCGGCACCGGCAGCACCTGGGCGCTCCAGGGCGCCAGCACCAACAGCGGCACCATGGCCTTCATGGCCGATGACGTCGACGACGTCACCGATCAATACCTGATCACGCCGGTCTATGACCTGCCTTCCGCTGCCGATCCTCTGAACCTGCTCTTCTGGACTCGCATCGAGCTCGAGGAGCGGGGCGGCGGCTGCTTTGACGGCGGCGTCGTGGAGATCTCGTCCGACGGTGGAGCGACCTGGACCCGCCTTGAAAACGAGATCCTCCTCGAGGCCTACGACGGCCCGATCTCGGATCAGTTCGAGAGCCCCCTCGCGAACGAGAACGCCTGGTGCAACACCCGCGACTGGACGCGCTTTGTGGTCGACCTCTCGGCCTTCGCCGGCGAGTCGGTGCAGATCCGCTTCCGCCTGGCCACGGACATCTCCGTGGGCGACAACGGCTGGTGGATCGACGACGTCTCGATCTCGACCTGCGGCGATGGGCCGATCGTCTTCGAAGACGACTTCGAGGGAGGCAGCACGGGCGCCTGGAGCTCTACTGTTCCCTGAGCCCGCCTCGGCAGGCTCTTCTCCCCGGCCCTGACCCCGGTCAGGGCGGGGAGCCCCCTCCCAGGCCCGCGTTCGCCCCAGCGCGGGCCTTTCTGCGTCCGCCTCTGCCGCTCCTTAAGCTACCGGCGCAGAAGCAACTACCAGCGCAGGAGCGCGTTGGCGAAGGGGCCCTCGAGCTGGTAGTCGACCTCCACGGAGTCGAAGGTGCCGTCGATCTCGAGCACGCGGTAGCCGGCCCCGACGCCCAGACTCTGGCCTAAGAAGAGCCTGACGCCGGCTTCGTAGTCGAGCACGTCGGCCTCGTCGGTATCGACGGCGACCGAGACCTCGGCGAAAACCTCCAGGTTCGCCCCTGCCCGCAGGCGCAGCATGGCGCCGGCGGCTGGAACCGCCGCCTCGAAGTCCTCGCTCAGGCCGGCGGAAAGCCCGAAAGCCGAGGCGGAGATCGAGGCGTCGCCGCGCACCGCTTTGGCCTCTCCGAAGAGCGCGAAGGTGATCGGCCCTTGGGCCCCGAACATCCAGCCTATCGACAGCCGGGCGTACTCGAAGTCGATGCCGGTACCGATATCCGCCGTGACGTCGAAGGGTAGCCCCACGACCCCGATATCGAGGCGCGTGCTGCCGTCCGACGAGATGTTCTGGTAGGCGCCGCGCACGAAGAGGCCGAAGCTGGCGCGCAGGGTCAGGCGCCCCTCGAAATCCTCCTCCGCGTCGAGACCGAGATCGAGGGAGTTCGGGAGGATCACGTCCGGATCGAAGCCCGCGCCGTCGGCGGTGACCGTGCTCGAGAGGTCCGGCGCCCACCAGCGGACCTCCAGCTCGCCGCCGGCGAAGGCGGGCTGGGCGAGCAGAGCGGCGAGGAGCAGGGGAAAAAAGCGGTGAGGTGATGGCTTCATGATGGGATTCCTCGAGTGGGTAGGCCTTGAGAAAGGAACACGAGGCGGGCGCGCCGGGGGGCTCACGCAGAAAGTGCACGCCGAAAGTGCGCGGCACAGAAAAGCGCCCCCGGCGGGGAGGACTCCCGGAGGAAATCCCCGCGCGAGGGCGCTAGCTTACACGCAAGAGCCGCTTCGGAGGTGGGCCTAAGTTCCCATCAGCACTGGCCTTCGCGTTTTGCGAGCCGCCGCGAGGCGAAGCGGAGGGCGGTCACGGCACGGTGGAGGACCAGGCCTCCGTGCCCCCCGACTCGAAATCGTCGAAGAGCACGGTGCCGGCGTCATCGAGCAGGCCGAATCCCTGGAAGGGCGAGCCGGGGTGCAGCCGGTAGTCGTCGGCCGGCGGCGGCACCGGCTGCCAGAAGGAGGGGCTGGTGGCCGGCGGCTGGCCCGTGTTGGCGACCAGGCAGCGGTAGAGATCGCCGCCGTTTTCCCGCTCGAGGGTCACCGCGTAGTCGCCCACCCGGTAGGTCACCGGCTGGCCGTTCTTGTCGAAGTCGGTCCACGACTCGACCTTCAAGTAGTCGAAGTCCGCGGGGAATCCGGAGTCCATGAAGCGAACCGGATCGATCGACGGCAAGTTCACGCTGCCGGTTTCGGTGATATTCGCGCCGCCGCCGCTCGCCACCAGGGTCTGAGGACCCGTCCACCGGTTGCCCTCAAAGGTGATCTGGCTTTGACTGTTGAAGGTGATGAACATCGCGTTGCGATTGTTGGCGTCGGGGTCGAGCTCGTCGTACTCGAAGCGAACCTCGCGCAGCCAGTTGTCGCGCAGAATGTACTCGGTCACGCCGTCGCTCTGGGCGTGGAGATACGCGCCGAAGTTGCGCGAGTGAGAGAAGTAGTTGTCGTGGATGATCACCTGGTCACCCGCGGCGTGGGAGTCGCCGTCTCTCGGCTGCGGAAAGAGCTGGAAAAAGCTAGCGGCGCCGCCGATGAAGATGTTGTGGTGAATGGAGGTGGTGCCTTGGCGAACGCCCAGCTGACCGGCGTTATCCTGGAAGTTCTGGAAGGGCTTCTTCCAGGTCAGAGCGCCCATCACGAACACGTTGTTGTAGATCTCGCTGCCGCGCCCGACCTGGCCAAATTGCGCGATCTCCGTGCCGGTGCGCACGATGCGATTGTTATAGATCTTGAGGCCGGGGAATTTGTGCTGCGGCGGGCTTTGGGTGCTGCCGAAGTAAAGCCCCTCGCTGCCGATGTCGTGCACGTAGTTGTCGTGAAAGCGCACGTTGCTCATGTCGGCGTCGCCCTGATCGTCGGTTTTCATCAGCACGCCGGCGAAGTTAGCCCTCGTGATCTCCACGAAGTCGATCTCAAAATCCGTCGCCCTGCCGGCCACCGAGATGCCGGAGGAGCCGGCGGTTTCAAAAGCGTCGTCAACGAAGATGCCGTAGCGTCCGCGGCTGTTGGCGTAGCCCCCCGCATGGCCCGGAAAGTTCTCGTGCCCGGTTTGCGCTACCGGATCGTAGTGGCCGGTGAGGCGCCAGTTGGAGCCGCCGAAGATCAGGATCGGATGGCTGTTGCCGCCGAAACGGCCGATCCGCACCTGTCCGCCCTGGTTGGTGATCACCAGCGGCCGGTCGGGAGAGCGCATGGGCAGGTTGCCGAGCAGCAGATTGCTCCACTCTCCGGCGGGCAGATAGAGGCGATCGAGGGTCGACCAGTCGACGTCGGGGAAGCGGTCCTGAACGTCGCTGAACCAAAGACCGCCGCCGGGTGAAGACGGGGCGGGCAGGGTCAGGGTCTCCAGAGTTCCGGCGGCGGCCGGCGTGGCGAGCAG
>JBCCLG010000491.1:0-4789 GCA_039027015.1 Acidobacteriota bacterium
CCCGGTTTTCGTGCAGGTGGCCAAGCGTCTGGGCCTGAGCGCATCCAAGCTTTTGATCCCGCTATCGTATGGCGCGATCCTTGGCGGCACTCTGACGCTGATCGGAACCTCCACCAATCTGCTGGCCAGCGAGGTGGCCAAGGCGCAGGGCGCGCCCGCCTTTCGAATGTTCGAATTCGCGCCCCTGGGGCTGGTCTTCTTCGCCGTCGGCACGGTCTACATGATGACCCTGGGGGCCAGGCTGATCCCCGATCGCCGGAGTCCCGAGGACTTGACCTCGAGCTTCGAGCTCTCCGCCTACTTGACCGACGTGGTGGTCAAGGAAGGCTCGGCGCTGGCCGGCCGCACCCTGACCGAGCTGGAAATCCTGCGCGAGCTGGAGATCGACGTGCTGGAGATCCGCCGGGCCGCCGAGCGCCGCCCCCTGCCGCGCTCCGAGGTGGTGCTCGAGGTGGGCGACGTGCTGCGCATTCGCACCAACCTCGACGCCATCCGCAAGCTCAAGGAAGGTTCGGAGGTGGACTTCGCACCGGCCATCAAATGGCACGACGCCGAGCTGGAGGCCGAAGAGACCGTGCTGGTGGAGGTGGTGGTTCCCGCCGGCTCGACGCTGATCGGACGCTCCCTCGAGCGCTCGCGCTTCCGCAACCGCTACGCCGCCACCGTGCTGGCGATCCGCAATCGCGGCCAGATCCTCCACGATCGCCTCAAGAAGGCCGTTCTGCGCGCTGGCGACACCCTGCTGGTGGAGGCCCGCCGGGACCGCCTGAACCAGCTGCGCTCGACCCACGACCTGATCTTCGTTTCAGAATCCCAGCTCGGCGGCCTGCGGCCCGAGAAGATGCTGCCGGCTGCCGTGATTCTCGCCCTGGTGGTTCTCACCGCCTCCCTCGGTCTGGTGCCCATCGTGGTCAGCTCGCTGATCGGCGCGGTCGCCATGGTGCTGACCCGCTGCCTCAACATCGAGGAGGCCTACGCCGCGGTGGACTGGAAGATCATCTTCCTGCTGGCCGGCGTGCTCAGCCTCGGCAAGGCCCTCGAGCAGACCGGCGGCGCGGCGCTGATCTCCTCCAGGGTGGTCAGCTCCTTCGCCTGGCTCGGGCCCATCGCCGTGCTTTCGGGCTTCTACCTGCTGACCTCTCTGCTCACCGAAGCGATGTCCAACAACGCGACGGTGGTGCTCCTCGCGCCGGTGGCGGTGGTCACCGCGGAGAGCCTGGGCGTCGATTCGCGCCCCTTCCTGATGGCGGTGACCTTCGCCGCGTCGGCGAGCTTCATGACCCCGGTCGGCTACCAGACCAACACCTTGATCTACGGCCCTGGCCGCTACCGATTCTCGGATTTTCTCAAGGTCGGGCTCCCCCTGAACCTGATCTTCTGGCTCCTGGCTACGCTTCTCATTCCTCAAATCTGGCCGCTGCAGCCCGTCGGCTGAGCGGGCGGACCTCCAGCCCGTCGGCTGAGCGGGCGGACCTCTTATGTCACTCGATCTCCTGCTGCAGAATCTGCTGTCTCCCATGGTGCTGGCCTTCGTGCTCGGCACGGTCGCCGGCCTGCTGCGCAGCGACCTGCGCATTCCCGAGGCGATGCACACCTCGCTGTCGATCTACCTGCTCTTTGCCATCGGGCTCAAGGGCGGCGCGGGCCTGGCAACCGCCGAGGCGAGCGAGGTGTGGGCGCCGGCTCTCGGCACCCTGGCGCTGGGCTGCGCCATCCCGCTGTGGAGCTTCGGGGTGCTGCGCCGGCTCGGCAAATTCGGCATCGCCGACTCCGCGGCCCTGGCGGCGCACTACGGCTCGACCTCGGCGGTGACTTTCATGGCTACGCTGGTGTTTCTCGAGCAGACCGGGCAAACCAGCGAATCGTTCATGACCGCCCTGCTCGCCGTGCTCGAGGTGCCGGCCATCGTGGTCGCCCTGCTGCTGGCCAGGCGCCGTCTCGATCCCGCCGCGCCCTTCTCCCACCTGCTCCACGAGGTGCTGGCGGGCAAGAGCGTGGTGCTGCTGATCGGCGGCCTGGTGATCGGCACCCTCGCGGGCGAGGCCGGCGCCGAGCGGGTGGCTCCTTTTTTCGTCGACCCGTTCCATGGCGTTCTGACCCTCTTTCTCCTCGAGATGGGGGTCAGCGTCTCCGAGAGGCTCCGCGAGGTGCGCGAGGCCGGTCTCTTCCTGGTCGCCTTCTCGATCGCCGCGCCCCTCCTGCACGGCACGGCCGGCGCGGCGGTGGGCGCCGTCACAGGGCTCTCGGTGGGCGGCTCCACGCTCCTCGCCGTGCTGGCGGCCAGCGCCTCCTACATCGCGGCGCCGGCGGCGGTGCGCCTGGCCCTGCCCCAGGCCAATCCGGGCCTCTATCTCACCGCGTCCCTGGCCCTCACCTTCCCCTTCAACCTCGCCTTCGGCATTCCCCTTTTCTACGCCATCGCCAGTCGCCTGGCCGGCTGACGCCCGCGGCGGAGACCCCGGGGGCGCGGGCTGAGGCCAGGCGGTAGACAGAGCCCCACGAATAGCGAGATCCTTGAGCGATGGAAACCTGGGCCATGCTCGAGAGCCTGCTGAACGATCGCCGGGCGCTCGCCGACCGCTACCAGGCCGCACTTTTCGACTGGTCGACGGTCTCGCTGTGCTGCACGCGCTGCGACGCGCGCTCCATGAGCAGCTTTTTCGTCATCCTGGACGTGGACTACGACTCCATGGAGTCTCTGGAGGCCCACGCCGGCAACCTGGTGCCGAGGCTCCTCGAGCACCTCGACGGCCCGCGCTGCGCCCGCTGCGAGGCCGAGACCTTCGTCGACCGCCTCTATCTGCTCACCTACCACGCGCCGGAGAGTCGCGATCTGGTGGTGGCCCACGCGCCGGAGAGCGAGGAGCACCCCTTCGAGTCGGCCACCTGCAGCTTCTGGCACCCCGACTCCGGCTTCGAGCCCGTGGAGCGCTTCAGCCCGGGTCAGGCCCAGGGCTTCGAGCTTTCGGCCCTGGTGCGGCGAGCGGCGGTCGAGGAAATGGCGGCTCAGCCTGACGACGAGGCGGTGGTGGAGCACGGCATTCGCGCCCTCGATCGCGCTCCGGGCCACCCCCTGCTGCTGGAGATTCTCGAGAAGCTGATCGACTGGGGCCGAACCCAGCTGGCCGGCGCCATCGCCCGGGCCCATATCGACCTTCACCCCGAGGACCCCCAGGGGCACTATTGGCTCGGCGAGGTGATCTTCAAGATGGTCAACCACGGCGCCCGTGATCGTGAGGCCCTCGACGAGGCCATCCACCATTTGAGCGTGGCCATCGAGCTCGATCCCGGCCTCACCTCGCCGCGCAACAGCCTGGGCAACTGCCTGCGACTGCTGGGCAAGAACCATCAGGCGCGGCTTTGGTATATCGACCTGATAGAGGAAGATGCCGGCTGCCCCGAGGCGCGCTTCAACCTCGGCATCATGGATCTCGAGGCGGGGGACGCCGAGTCGGCCCTGGCCCATTTCGAGGAGGGGGAGAAGGTCGAGCTTGAGGACGCCGACTTCCCCGTGGGAAGGGCGCGGGCTCTTCTCGCCCTCGGCCAGGTGGAGGAGGCCGCCGAGGCCCTCGAGCGGGTGCGGGAGCTGAACCCCGATCACCCCCGGCTCGAGTCCCTCGAGGCCCAGCTGATCGGCCCCAACTGAAGGGCCCGCGCCTCAGCTCATCCCGAGCTTCGCGACCTCGGCCAGGGCGGCGACCCTGGCCGGCGCGGCGGCCACCCCTCCTCCGGGGGGAGCCACGGGCCCGCCGTTACGCCCGGGCTCCGCGCCGGCCGCCGAGCCGGCGAAGGCGAGGCCGGGCAGCACGCGGGTCAGCTCCTCGAGATCGGTGACGCCCGACTCCACCAGGGAGAGCCCGTTTTCCTCGAGCGTGCGAAAGTTGCCGAGGCGCGCCGCGGCCAGAAGATCTTCCCGGGACGCCCCGGAGGCCACCAGATCCTGCAGCGTGCCGGTCACGGTGAGCTGCTCGAAGACCCCGAGCCGGCCCCGATAGCCGGTTCCCGCGCAGCTCTCGCAGCCTCGCCGAGGCTGGCTTTCCAGCCGGCACGCGCACGGCGTGCGCAGCAGGCGCTGGGCGAGGGCGCAGCGCAGGGTTTGCGCCACGAGGTAGCGCGGAATCCCCAGATCGACCAGCCGGGTCACCGCCCCCACCGCGTCGCGGGTGTGGAGCGTGGCGAGCACGAGGTGGCCGGTCAACGCCGCCTGCACGGCCAGCTCGGCGGTTTCGCCGTCGCGAATTTCGCCCACCATGATGACGTCGGGATCCTGACGCAGCAGGGAGCGCAGGCCCTTCTTGAAGGTGAAGCCCGCCTTGACGTTGATCTGCGACTGCGTGATGCCCGCGATCTCGTATTCGATGGGGTCTTCGAGAGTGACGATATTGACGGCCGGATCCTTGAGGTATCTCAGGCTGGCGTAGAGCGTCGAGGTCTTGCCCGAGCCCGTGGGCCCGGTCACCAGCAGCAGGCCGTCTCCCTTGAGCAGCCGCTTCCAGCACTCGAGGGGCCGCGGCGCGAGGCCCAGGGTGTCGAGCCCGAAACGCGGCTCGCTGTTGAGGATCCTAAGGACCGCTTTCTCGCCGTGGAGCGACGGAAAGGTGGAGACCCGAAGCTCGACCTTGCGCTCGCCGCTGCGGATGGTGAACTTCCCGTCCTGCGGTTTGCGCGGCTCGCTGATGTCGAGCCCGGCCAGCACCTTGATGCGACGAATCACCGAGCCGCGCAGCTCCACGGGAATTTCCACCGGCGAGGCGACCAAAAGGCCGTGGATGCGGTGGCGCACCTTGAC
>JBCCLG010000492.1:0-4788 GCA_039027015.1 Acidobacteriota bacterium
CCGCTGCAGTCGCCGCGCAGCCCGTCAAGAAGCCGGAAGGAGCCGTCGGTCGAGAGTCCGGGAACCGAGGCCCCCGAAGTATCGCCGAACGACGCCGGCGGAGCCTGGGAGAAGGGCAGCGGCACGATCTCCGGCGGCGGCGCGCAGATCACCTCGTAGGTCACCTCCACCAGCACGCCGTCGGGAATCACGGCGACCGGGGGCACGTCGGCAAAGCTGAAGTCCAGCTCGCCGTCGCCATCGCCCGGGTCGACGAAGACCTCGGGCGCAAAATCCGCCGGCACCCGGAAAGTGATGGCGTCGGGCACGCCGTCCTGGTCGCCGTCGGTCGGGTCGAAGAGCAGGCAGGCCGGGTCCAGGTCCAGCGAGAAGGCCAGGCCGGCGATCGGCTGCCCTTTGCCGTCGAACTCCACCGGCACCACCAGCGGCGTTCCCACGGCGGCCGGCAGCTCCTCGCGAATGAAGAGCAGCGGCGGGTCCGCCACCTCGAGGGTCTCCTCCACGGTTTGGTGGTCTACGGTCACCGAAACCCGCGCCGGCCCCAACTCGGCGGGGTTGAAAAAGCTCTCGGCCCGGCCGGCCCGGGTGGCGGTGATCGAAGGGCCGAGGGTGCCGGGCACGCCGGCAAAGGACACCGGAATGCCGTCGGCCACGGCGCCCCCCGCGGAGACGTTCGCGCCGTCCGAGTCGCTCATCAGATCGCCCACCAGGCGCAGCGGCTGACTGAGAAACGCCCGCCCGTCCACCTCGAGCCCCAGAACCAGCCAGGGATCAGGGTCGGCGCTCGCGCCCGGGCCGAGGACGACGTCGTCGCAGCCCGCGGCTCCCGGCCCGTCGTTGCAGCCCCACCAGTTGCGCTCCAGGGCGAAGGGCACGCTCGACTCGTGAACCACGCCGCTGCCGTTATCGACAATGCGGTTGTAGCTCGCCGCTGCGCTCGAGCTATCCGCCGAGCCGGCGCGCCCCAGCGCCAGGCCTAAGGAGCTTCGCAGCAGCTGGTTCGACTCGATCACCGCCGCGGTGCCGGCGCCGAAGAAAGTGGTCAGCAGGATCGACGCCGAGACCGAGCCATCGACCGAAGCCGTGCCCCGGCAATCGCTGATCTTGTTCTGCCACAGCACCACGTCGGCGCCGCTCCCAACCTCGATTCCGTAGTCGAGGAAGTCGCCTTCGCCCTTCCCCACGTACACGTTGCGCTCGGCGCTCGAGCCGCTGGCCGCGGCGCCGAAGAAAAGCACGCCGACCCTGCCGATGCGCTCGAAGGACGAGTCCCGCACCGTCACCGGACCGCCGAAAGCCGCGATGCCGGTGCCTTGATAGGCGGTCGAGGGCTCGAACTGAATATCCTCGAAGCGCACGCTGTCGAAGCTGCCCGCTCCCCGATGCCGGAACGCCTGATAGACGCGAAATCCGTTGCCGTTGAAGGTGAGGCCGCGCACCGCGACCTCGACCCCGGGGGAGACCAGGAACCAGCCTCGGGCGTCGCCCGCGGAGCCCGTGTCGGCGGCGGCGAAGATGATCTCGTCGCCGTCGGCGCCCTCGAGGGTGAGGTCGCGATCGAGGGTCACCTGCCCCTCGATGAGAGCCGGCGCCACGACCCTCAGGGTGTCACCGGCAGAAGCCGCGGCCACGGCCTCCGCGATCGAGTCGAAGAGGGCGCCGCTCTCAACGTTCAAAACGCCCTGCCCCGCCGCGCGGTCGGGCGTCATCACCAGGCCCCGGTGCGCCGAGGGCGGCAGCTCGGGCCTCGGGCCGCCGTCGGGCGAGCTGGGCGCCGTGGAGGAGGCGAGAAGAGAAGGTGCCAGGCAGAGCGAGGCAACGACGAGAAGCCATGAACGAGCGGCCATAGAACGACCCTCCGAGGTTTCAACCGTTTCCCACCGGTATCTTGCCGAGCTGGCGCGGGCGTTTCTCGATCCCGAGAAACGCCTCTTTCAATTCTTCGCACCGCTCGCGAATTCCCTGTCCCGAAAGGCTAGCGGACCCCCGCGGCGGCCGTCAACGCGCGGCCCGCCGGCCAGGCCGGGCGCTTCAGGCGGCCGCGGCGACTCGCCGATAGACTCAGGCCTTGAGCAAAGACGACCCGCTCCTCCGCAAGACGCGGCACATCGCCCGATTGGCGGGCTTCGCGACCCTCGGATGCTTCTTCCTGGCCAGGACGCTGGCCCACTCGCCGGAGCATCTCGAGCTCTCGCGAAGTCTCACCGAGCTCGCCTACTGGCTGGCCGCGGTCACGGGCGCGGCGCTTCTCGCTCCGTTCATCCTGATCCTCGGTCCCCTCCTGGTGATCCTTCGGGCCATCCTCTTCAGCCGAGCTTCGCGGGAGGGGACGGCGGAAGTGTCCGCGGAGGAGGAGTGCCTCGATCACAAATCCCCGCCCCCCGCGGGACCGATCGAAGGCCGCTGGATTCCGCTGAGCCTCGAGGCCGGGAGCCTGGCCGCCTTCACCACGAGCCAGGGCGAGCCTCTCGAAGCGCCGGCCGAGGGGCCCGCTCAATCTTTCTACCGGCTTCGCGAGCCGCGACATCACGAGGAGGAGCTTATCCACTTCGTGCGGGTGGAGACCCGGGTGCGGGACGCGGCCGGGCGGTGGTGGTCGGCCCACACCTATCTCGACCCCTCGGCGCTCACCCGGGAGGTCCGGCCCAGGCGGGCTCTCGAAGACTCGGTCGATAGGGTCGAAGCCCACTATTGGCGCAGCGCCCCGGAGCCGTGGCGTGAGGCCGTGCTGCGCGGCTGCCTGGTTCGCGACGTCAGCGACGCGATCGATAGCCGCGAGCGCTACCGGCTGAGGGTCGGCGAGGAGTGGGCGATTCTGCTGCTGAAATACCAGGGACCGTCCCTCGACGTGGCCTGGTTCGAGGGCCGGCTGCTGGTGAGGGCCAAGCAGATGGTGCTCGAGCGCTGGCGGGTC
Organism: Acidobacteriota bacterium; assembly: GCA_039027015.1. Lineage (GTDB taxonomy): Bacteria > Acidobacteriota > Thermoanaerobaculia > Multivoradales > J023 > JAUIJL01. The sequence continues at coordinate 2,915 of JBCCLG010000492.1, forward strand.
GATCCCTGGAGCGGCGGCAAAGCCAGCGACCGGCTCGACATCATCGATAACGTTTCGATCTGCTTCGCGCTCGAGCCAGGCTTCCTCTCCCTCTTCGAGGCGCCCGAGCAGCACTTCGCGAAGTGGGGGCAGTGTGAGAAGCGCTTCGAGGAGTGGAGTCTCGAGGATCGAAGGCCTCTCTTCGAGCCAGCGTCGCAGCCGAGGTAAAACGCAGCCTGCCTTCCTGACCAGCAAAAAACCCCGAAGAATCTCCGGGGTCAACAGACCGTCTCAGCTCCCGCGGTCAGGGCTCGAAGCTTCGGGATCGATCAGTTGAGATCCCAGGACTTGTTGGCTTCAGCGCCTCCGCTGCAGCTCCAGAGGTGGATCGGGTTACCGTTCGACCAGTTCGCGTTTTTCCCGTGAAGGCACTTCACGGTGTGGAAGCTCAACGCTGATCGGTCACCAGCTCTCGGAAATGAGTTCGATGGACTGTACCGATGATGGTGCTTCCGGAGTGGGACTTGAGGGAGCTATCGATCAAGTACACATCCCCCTCGATGATGGCGTGTGCTCCCAGCGCTAGCTTGCCGGCAAAAACCCAGAGATCTCCTTCGACCGTTCCTTGAAGAGAGACCTCGCCCGCGATGGTGACGACCTCCCCTCGGACTTCACCGCCGATCCTCAGATTGCCGCCGATCACCGAAACGGCCTTTTCTTGAGCTCCGCTTGCGACAGAAAAGTCCTGGCATACGACGGAGAGCCCGGCCGCGCTGTCCTGCCGCTCGACCTTTCCGCGCCGCCTCGAGCCGTCTCGGCATGCGGTCAAACCCAGCTCGCGGTAAAGACTGTCGGCTGTTGCCACGTTCTTGAGACGCTCGAGAGCCGCGGATTCCACGCTCCCAAGCAAGGCACGATCCATCTCCCGCTCGAACTCGCGCCGGATTTCGAGACGAAGAGCTTCACTCGGAGCGCCTGGCTCCGAGAAGGTCAGGCCGGCCCTGGGCGGCGCCGCAGGTGGCGACACCGAGTCGACCGCGATCTGCCCCCTATTCGACAGAGCGAAAACGCGACTCGAATCCTCAAAACCGATAAGGGGGCTGAGATGGATGCCGGTAACTTGGACTCCATCGAGTGAGACTCGATAATGCCCTATCTCGATGAGGCGGAATTCTTGAGCGGCAGCCAGTGGCCTTAGTTCCCAACCGTCAAGCGTCTCATCGACGTTAAACCGCTTCTGCAGCTCCATAAGGGCTTGCTCAAGCCGCTCGTCGGCCTCGTCAGCGGAAGACTTCACCGCGAGAATAAGCAGGACGGAGGTGACGATCGCGGAAGCGATGCTCTGAAGACTTTTGTGGGATCCGAGTCGACCCAGCATGATGTTTCTTTCGATTTTTAAGGGAACGGAAAGGCTGACAGTTTGAGAAAATCGACGCGGACTGGCTGACCTCTGCGAACCTATGCCCCTCATCCAGCAGAGGCCAGCCAGACGGCTCCTTGAGAGTCAGCTAGTGGAGATTACACCTAACTCGGACAAAACCACTGATATCCGCTGAGCTCGGAGCGCCAGGGGTGCCGGGCGACTCAGGCTGGCCTGCGCTGTGAAGCGATTCGTGAAGAATCAGCATGGCGTTATCGACATCCCGCAGGTTCGGAACCCCGTGGCAGACGTGAACGGTGTAGTCCCCAACATACGTCCACATCGCGTTCGGATAAGCCTGGCACGTCGAGCTTGGGGAATCATTAATGTATGACGAGTTAGCTAGGATGGAGATGCCGTCCGTTGGGCTGAGCCCTAGTTCACTATACATACCCGCGCACGTGGGGTTCGTCTGCAGCCGATCGATGGCAAGCGTCATAGCCCTTTGAATAGCCTGCTGTTGGCTGGGGCTAAG
>JBCCLG010000493.1:0-4782 GCA_039027015.1 Acidobacteriota bacterium
CCGCGAAAGGCCAGTCGTCGCGGCCGTTGAACTGAGTCGCACCGATGCTCACAAAGGCCACGCTCTCGTCGGGCGTCGCGAGCTCGTAGCACGTGTCGCGTTCGTCGGGAGGCGTCTTCACGGGGCTGTAGAGGATGGTGTTCAGGCTGAGTTGAGAAGGCGCTTCGAGCCACTCGGAGGGAGGACTCTCGTAGCGGAGAGTGACGGTTCCTCCGAGATCGTCGACCGGGATAATAAGCGGTGCATTCGGGTCCTGGGGAAGCGGAACTCGCTGCTGGAGAGCAGTAAATCCTGGGGGATAGACGGTGAGCTGAGCGACTTCTGCCGATGCAGGAAGGTCCAGCTCAAAGACACCCTCGAAGTCGGTCACCGCTTTAGGGACAGCGGTCGTGAGGCTTCCGGGAGATGAGCTCTCTAGAAGGGCAACAACCTGAGCGCCAGGGACTCCGTCTCCTGAAGGTGCGACCACCAGACCGCTCAATGTTGCTGTTCTCAGCATCTGCACGACCAGAGGTCCCTGATCGACTCCCTGCTCGAGCTGAACCATAAGCCGCTCCGACTGCATCAAAGTGCCGCCATCGGCCTGGTCGAGAGTCGCCTGAAGGTGAAGCGCGCCCTCCGGAAGACCCTTGAAGTCAAAGCGCCCGGATTCGACAAAGCGCTGAATATTGCCAAATTCTTCGCTCGAGAAATTGAAGTGGAGCGTCTCGAGAACCGGATTGCCGAGGGTGTCGACCACCTCGCCAAAAAGTCGAGTGTTGGCGATGATCAACTCCTTTTTGGCGTGTGGATCGCCCGCCTCGATTTCTGGGATCTCGACCTTGAGAAAACTTGTGGCGATGCCGAGGTCATCGTGCGTCACCTCGAAGTTCCAGAGCTTATCCTTGCTAAGAAAGGCGTAGACTTTGCCCTCTTCTCGACTGCGAAAGGACTGTCGATAATTTCCTCGATGCTCCCTGATAAAGACCCGCGCTCCGACCAGGGGTTCGTCCTCGTAGAGCAGCGTCACCTCGAGTCTCTCGACCAAGATCTCCGCGCTGACGGGGTTTTCGCCGTCAAAAAGCCTCAGGGACTGGGCGAACCACCGTCCGCCGCGGCTGTCTTCGATCCTGAGGACATATTCCCCGGCGGGTAGACCTGAAAGCCGGAGTCGTCCATCCTCCTCAGCCGGAACGTCGACGGCTTTGTCTTCCAGATACCCCCGCTGACTTCCTCGATATCCCAAAGAGATAAGCCAGGGCTGACGGAAAGGATCGGTTCTCTGGCGGATCTCGAGATCGAGGGTGGCTCCAGACGAGAGCGTAATCTCGTCGAGTTCGATCTCCTGATTCGGCGGTACGACCACGGGCATTCGGGTCGCCACATAGTTGGGGTGCTCGGCGATCAGGTCGTACTCGCCGGGCCGTACGCCGGCGAGCTGGAAAAAGCCTTGATCGCTGGCGTTCGCCTGCCTGCGGCTAGCGTCCATCCGCCGCTCGCTTTCTAGATTGAGAGAACCGGCAGATCGAGGGTTGAGCGAAAGCTGAACGCCTGTCGGGCTGCTTTCTCCTCCAGGAAGATCCACCCAACCGATCACCGAGGATCCTCGCGTGAGCTTCTCGGTGCCGAGTCTGAGGACCGCCTTCCAGGCAACGCTCTGCGACCAGAAATACTTGGGAACGAATCCGTCCACCGTCAAACGTAGGTCGGACAGGCCTACGGGCACCGTGCATCTCACGAGCCTCCGGCTGCTGAGAGGGCAGTCCTCTTGCCAAGGGACGGGCGCATTGGGTCCGCTCGGGCTGATTCTCAGCTGAGCGCTCTGAGGCAGCTTGGCGGCCTCGCTTTCGAGGTTCAGCTCGATGAAGCCAGAGGGCCGGAAAATCAGCTCGATCGGCGGATTCTGCGAGTTCACCGAAAGGATTTGTGGCGGGAACCAAAATCCGGAGCTGTTGGAGGACAGCCTCCAACTCGTGCCCGCAGGCGCTCGGATCTCCGATGGAACGGGCGCGGCGCTCGCAAAATCGATCTCGAGCACGCGCTTCTCCCCGGTTTCCTCTCGCTCAAGAAGCGCCTCGAGCTTGAGGGGCTCTTGCGCCGATGGGACCGCTTCTGCAGGAAGAAGAGAGACGTCGAGCCGAGTCGAGACGCTGATCGCCACCGGCTCGTCTGTACTGGTTGCCTGAACCGCCTGGCTGGAGGCGAGGGCTAGCGAGAGGCAGGCGGAAAGGACTGCGAGGCGTCTCAACATTGGCCACCTGACTCAGTGCAGTCGACGCTTGCTCCCTGGTGCTCGATGTCACAGTACTGAGCCCCGGAATGATGGCTGGCGATGCACTTCACCGGGTTGGGATCGGCGTGGCCCCATTCGCAACCCCAGCAAACAGGCGTCCATCCGCCGCCTCCGCCTCCGCCGCAGAATGGATCGAAAGGTCCGAGGCAGCTTCCGCCGGTGTCGTCATGGAAGCCAATGAATCCCTGACTTACCGGAACGCCGGCGCACAGAAATATCAAGGTCAAAGCGAAGATAAGCTCTCTTTTAGGTGTTTTCATCTTGCCTCTCTCCCTCTTGACAGCAGCCGAGGAGGAAATTCCTGGCTGATTCAGCTTTATAATGAGGATTCTCTCCCGGAGAGTCAAGGGGAAAGACAGGGTAAATCTTGTTTTTCTAAGCCCCATGCCCCCGAGGCTTCGTCATGCGCTCTGCTGAAAGAGTGTCTTGACTCTCGGTCCAGGACCTAGACGGGATGCCTCGGAGCGCCCGGGGGCTATGTCAGACTGCGCCCATGGCGAGCGCACGACAACCGTTTTTGGCCTCCAGGCTGCAGGGCTTCGGCACCACGATCTTCACCGAGATGACGCGGCACGCGCAGCGCTTTGACGCCGTCAACCTCGGCCAGGGCTTTCCGGATTTCGACGGCCCGGAGGTGATTCGGCAGGCCGCGGAGGAGGCGCTTCGCGGCGGCTTCAACCAATATGCGCCCATGCCCGGCCTGCCGGCTCTTCGGCAGGCGATCGCCGAGCATCAGCGGCGCTTTTACGGTCTCGAGATCGATCCCGACCGCGAGGTGCTGGTGACCCACGGTGCCACGGAGGGCGTTTTCGCGACGCTGCAGGCGCTTTGCGAGATGGGCGATGAGGTCGTGATCTTTGAGCCGTTCTATGACTCCTACCGCGCCTCGATCGCCATGGCCGGCGCCGTCGACCGGCGCTACACCCTGCTCGCCCCCGACTTCGCCCTCGAGCCCGATCGGCTCGAGCGCCTGATCACGGCCAAGACGCGGGCGATCCTGCTCAACTCGCCGCACAATCCCACCGGCAAGGTTTTCACGCGCGAGGAGCTCGAGACGATAGCTCGCCTGGCCCGCCAGCACGATCTGCTGGTGATTTCGGACGAGGTCTATGAACACCTGGTCTTCGATGGCGAGCACGTGCCGATCGCCACCCTGCCGGGCATGGCCGAGCGCACGGTCACGGTCTCCTCGGCGGGCAAGACTTTTAGCTTCACCGGCTGGAAGGTGGGATGGGTGATCGCCCCCGCGGCGGTGATCGACGCCGTGCGCACGGCCCATCAATTCATTACTTTTAGCGTCGCCTCGCCGTTCCAGCCGGCGGTGGCAAAGGCCCTCGCCCTGGACGATGAGTTTTTCCGGGAGCTGCTCGAGAGCTATCGATCGCGCCGCGATTTTCTCTGCGAGGGCCTGAGGCGCGTGGGCTTTGAGGTGATCGAGCCGGCGGGCAGCTATTTTCTGGTGGCGGATATTCGCCCGCTGGGCTTTCGCGACGACGTGGAGTTCTGCCGCCTGCTGCCCGAGCTGGTGGGAGTGGCCGCCATTCCTCCCACCGCTTTTTACGTCGACAAGAAAGCCGGGAGGCACCTGGCGCGCTTCGCGTTTTGCAAGCAGCAGGCGGTTCTCGAGGAGGGCCTGGAGCGGCTGCGCCGCCTCCCCGAGAAGTTCAAGGCACGCGGAACGGGCCCGAGCTGAGCGCGCTTTCGCCGGTGTCTTGCCGGACGATCGAAACCTCGAGCGCGTAGTCGCCGGGCTCGAGGCCCGACGCGTCGAATCGGCCGAGCCACCTTGTGAGGCCGCCGCCCGCCGCGCGCTTGAGGCCCGAGAGCCTGTCGCCGGCGAGGGGGTCGACCCACGGCGCCTCTTCTCGAGCGTTGGTGGAGGGAGCCTTCCGCACCCGAGCCTCGATCTCGAGGGAGTCCACGCCTTCGAGTCCGTAGGCCATGAGGCAGAGGTCGACTTCGCCGGACTCGATCTCCGGCAGGGCGGCGGGCACAAAGGGCTCGCCGCCGACGGTGAAGGGATAGATCACCTGCTCTTCGGGCGGATTCGGCGTCTCCTCACGCACCATGAGCCAGCGGCCCGGCGATTCGAGAAAGAGGGGCGGCAGGAGACGGGGCCGCTGGCCGGAGAGGTCGGGGATTCTCAGGCGACGGCTCGTGGCCGCGGCCCTGCCCGTTTGGGCGTTGCGCACCAGGACTCTCAGCAGGTGCTCGCCGGAGGCCGCGGGCAGCTCGAGGTGGCCGTAGTATTTAACGCCCCCCGCAAGCAGCGCGGCGCGCGCGCGGCGCAGATCGAGCGACACCGTGCCCGTGGAGAAATCGCGCATCTCGCCCCTCGAGCTGGTGGCGTAGAGGTAGATCTCGAGATCGAGGGTCTCGCCTTCGTGTCCGGCGAGCGCCCGGTCGCCGCCGATCTCGAGGAGGACGGGCACGTAGGCGAGGCCCGCCGCGGCGCGAAAGGGGACCGCCAGCACCTCGAGGTCGAGCTCCCGGCGCGGCGCGGCCGCGGC
>JBCCLG010000494.1:0-4774 GCA_039027015.1 Acidobacteriota bacterium
ATGGATGCCGCGACGGGCCATATCGATGGTTTCGATTTGATTGGGCGGCAGGTTCTTGACCGCATCGAAATAGCTTTCACAAATCGTGGTGGTAGACGAAGCGCGAGATGCCGTCGCGGGCCTTGACGTGGACCTCGAACTCGCCCTTCTCGTCGTAGGTGACCAGCTTCTCAGGTGGCCGGATGTCGCGCTCACAGTAGGGAGAATGCTCGAGGAATTGGCCGTAGCGGTTCAGATAGCGCTTGGGGGGCTCGATATGCCCCATGGCCTCGATCACCAGCATGCGCTGCTCGACCCCCTCGTCGGGCACCAGGCGCCACATCACGCCGGTGGGGATCACCAGATAATCGCCCGGGCGGTAGCGCAGCTGGCCGAATTGACTCTCGAGCACGCCGGTGCCGTCGTGAATGAAGAGGGTCTCGTCGCCGTGGGCAAAACGGTAGAAGAAGCCCATCGCCTCGGTCGGCCGGGCCACCGAGAGCAGCACGTCCTGATTGCCCATCATCGGCACCCGGCTGCTGATGGCGTCGCCGCCCTGGGTGACGCCACCCGAACGGAAGTGGCGGTGACGGAGCTTCTGCTCCTCTTCGTAGGTCCAGCGGGTGGCGCGCACCCTCTCGACCTCGCGGATCTGAGTGGGCGGCCGCAGGTGGTAGAGGATGGACTGGATCCCCGCGAAGCCGTGGATGCCCATCACTTCCTCGTGGTAGAGGCTGCCGTCCGCCTGCCGGAATTGAATATGCCTCTTATGGGGCATCTCGCCGAGCTTGTAGTAATACGTCATGGTCTTGCTACCTCCAGGAGGATCCGGTTGTCTTACAGATTACCGCGCTTGGCCTGTTCCCGCTCGATGGCCTCGAACAGGGCTTTGAAGTTGCCTTCGCCAAAGCCCTTGGCGCCTTTGCGCTGGATGATCTCGAAGAAAAGGGTCGGACGGTCCATCACCGGCTGGGTGAAGAGCTGCAGCAGATAGCCTTCTTCATCGCGATCCACCAGGATGCCCAAGGGCTGCAGGGCTTTCACGTCTTCGTCGATCTCGCCAACTCGGTCGTGCAGCTGGTCGTAATACGTCTCCGGCACGGTGATGAAGTTCACGCCGTTATCCATCAGATGGGAGACGGTCTTGACGATGTCGCCGGTCAGCATCGCCACGTGCTGCACCCCGGGGCCTCGATAGAAGTCCAGGTACTCGTCGATCTGGCTCTTCTTGCGGCCCTCGGCGGGCTCGTTGATGGGGAATTTGATGGAGTACGAGCCGTCGGACATGACGACCGACATCAGGGCGCTGTACTCGGTGGAGATCTGTTCGTCGTCGAACTGCAGGACGCGCTTGAAGCCGAGAACGTCGCTATACCAGTTGGCCCAGCGCTCCATCTGGCCGAGCTCGACGTTGCCGACCATGTGGTCGAAGCGAATCAGGCCCGCGCTCTCGGCTTCGATGACGTCTTCCTTATATCCCGGCAGGAAGGGACCCTTGTATTCCTTGATGCCGATCAGCGAGTGCACAGTGTCGCCGTAGGTGGCGATGGTCGCTCGGCGGACCTTACCGTTCTCGTCGGAGTACTCGTAAGGCTCTCGCACCGTCTCGGCGCCGCGCGACGTCACCTCGGCGAAGGTGCTGTCGACGTCGTTGACCTGAAAGCAGATGTCCTTGATGCCGTCGCCGTGCTGGCGCACGTGCTGGGAGATCTCAGAGTCGGGGTCGAAGGATGAGGTCACCACCAGCTGCGCCTGGCCCTGGCGCAGAACGAAGGAGCTGGTGTCGCGGAATCCTGTTTCGAGGCCGCGGTAGGCGATCTGCGAAAAGCCGAAGGCTTTGCGGTAGTAAAAGGCGGCCTGGCGGGCGTTGCCGACCCACATCTCGACGTGGTGGATCCTGCGGAGGCGCAGCGGGTTTTCACTCATGACTTCAATATTCCTCTGTGGCGCGCGGGGATCCTGAGGCGCGGAATCCCGCGTAAGCGGACCTCGTCTGGCGATCTCGCGACCGTCGCTCGACCTGTGCGCAGAAGAGATTCGGGTACGTCCTTAGGCCCGAGAGGCGAAGCATGCGCTGCCCGACGGACCGGAGCGAAGGGACCGTTCGTGATGTCATTCGAGGCGGCGGCCCTTACAATCACCAGCCATTGCCGGGCCGGAGGGGTCGGGGCCAGAGTCTCGCCACGCTACGCTCTTGGGCCCTCGGCGTCAATCAATCGCCCTCGGGATGAGCCATCGATGACCGACTCAAGCACCGACTATTGGCGCCAGTTAATCCGGCGGCGCGGCAGCATCGCGGCGCTGGCCGCGGTCGCCGCGATGCTCTTTCTGCCGGCCGTGATCGGTCTCGAAACGGACAACTCGCCCGAGGTTTTCTTCGTCAGGGGGAGTCAGGACTGGCGGGACTACGGCGATTTCCGAGCGGCGTTCGGGAGCGACCAGGCGGTGCGCCTGGTGATCGGCGGCGAGACCCTATGGACCCGCGAGGGCCTCGACTGGCTGGGTCGGGCGGAAAGCCAGCTGGCGGAGATTCCGGGCATCACGCAGGTGACCGGCCTGGCCGAGCACTACCGGCGCTTCGAGTGGCCGCCCCGCGACATCGAAGCCTTCCGCCAGAGCGCCTCGGTCAACCCTCTGGACCGCGCCGCCGGCTGGATCGACCGCGAGGGTCGGCGAGCGAGCGCGGTTCTTCAGCTCGCGCCCGGCCTCGGCACCGGCGACGTCGAGGAGGTCCTCGGCGCGGTGAGAGAGGCCCTCTCGGCGACCGCCCCTCCCGACGGCCTGGAAACGGAGCTTCTCGGGCTGCCGGTTCTGAACGTCGAGCTCGACCGCTCGTCGAGGGAGGTGGAGCAGATTTACTTCCCGCTCCTCATCCTGTTCACGGTCCTGCTCCTGGCGGCGGCCATCCGCAATCTGCGCCAGCTGCTCGCTCCGCTTCTCTTCGTCGGCCTATGCCAGCTTCTCGCCCTCGGCACGCTGTCCTACGCCGGCGGCTCCCTCAACATGGTGCTCTCGGTACTGCCGCCGATCATTTTTGTGATCGCCCTGGCCACCGCTCTCCACCTGGTCCTGAGAGTCCGGCACCTGGCGGCGGGCGACGCCGCGGACCCCGACCTCGAGGCCGGCGCGCCCCACGCCTGGGGCGAATCGGCGGAGCGCGTTTTCCGCGACAAGGGCTGGTCGGTCTTCTGGACCGGCGTCACCACCATGGTCGGCTTCGCCTCCCTGATCATCAGCCCGGTGGGGCCGATTCGCTCCCTCGGCATCTGGGCGACGGTCGGCCTCGCGCTGACCACCCTCGCGGCCTTCACCGCGCTGCCCGCCTTCATCACCTTCTCGAGCGGCCGGCGGCGCGAGCCTCGGATCCCGCGCACCGAGGCGCGCTTCGAGCGGCGGGCAGCGCGCCTCGGCGCGGCCTGGGCGCGCGGCGCCACCGAGCGGCGGCGGGAGGTCCTGGTCGCCGCGCTGATCCTCTCGATCCTGGCCCTGCTCGGTTTGCCGCAGCTCGAGATCGAGAGCAACGCCCTGCGCTATCTGGCGGCTGAACACCCCCTGCGAACCGGCATTGAGAGGCTCGAGCAGGGCGGCATCGGCGCCGCCGCCATGGAGCTACTGATCACCCTGCCGGCGAGCACCGGCGGAGCGCCCGCGCCCTTCATTTCGGCCCTCGAGGTCGACCGTCTGGCCGATCTCGGATCCGCTCTCCAGCAGCGCTCCGACGTGCACGGCGTGCTCAATGCCGGGGTGGTTCTGCGCGACGCCATGCGCTACGTGCCGCAGACGCCGATGAACGCCCACCTGCGTCCCCAGCTGGTGCTCGACGACATGGCCCAGGACGCCCAGGGCCGCGAAATCCTCCGCGGGCTGATTTCAGAGGACCGGCTGACGGCCCGCTCGACGCTCTTCATCTCGACCGGCGACGCCGACTCCCTCGCCCGGATCAAAGAGGAAGCCCGCGCCGAGACGCTCGCGCTCTTCCCTCAGGCCCAGCTGGTTTTCACCGGCGAATATCCTCTGCTGCTCGAGGCCCAGCGGCACCTGGTCTCCACTCTCATCGGATCCCTGGGCCTGACGCTCCTCGCCGTCGCCCTGATCCTGCGTCTGCTGCTGCCCAGCACGCGCCTTGCCCTGCTGGCGCTGCTGCCCAACCTCTGGCCGGTTCTAGCCGGTCTCGGCCTGATGGCCTGGACCGGCGTTCCCCTCGACATCGCGACGGTGATGATGGCCTCGGTGGTGCTCGGCCTGGCGGTGGACGACACCATTCACACCCTCGGCCACTTTCGCCGCTACGCCCGCGCCGACGGGGCCGCGCGGGCCGCGCAGAAGACGCTCTACGCCACGGCCCCGGCGTATCTGCTGACCGGCGTGATCCTGATGGCCGGCTTCGGGGTCTGCGGCCTCTCGGACTTTACGCCGATCTCGAGCTTCGGACTGATGACGGCGATCTCGATCGGCTTCGCGGTTTTAGGCGACCTTTTTTTGATCCCGGCTCTGCTAAGCCTGACTCCGGAGGAAGTGTGCCGCAAGCTCGGCCCCTCCGGCGCCGAACGCGAGCCCGGCTGATCAGCCCGATCCCTTCGCCGGATCGGCGGGCGGCGGGCTGACGGCGGCCTCGCCCGAAGCGGGCACGTCGAGGCTCAAGGCGAGCACCGAGTCGCGCTGGCTGACGGCGTCGCGCAGGGCGACCGCCACCACCTGGGCACCGGCGTTCGCCTGCAGCTCGACGGTAAAAGTGTGCTCCTGGCGATCCGTCGGCGGCCTCTCCACGATCATCGGCCGCCGCTGGGCATCGAGG
>JBCCLG010000495.1:0-4770 GCA_039027015.1 Acidobacteriota bacterium
CGAAGAATTCGTCGGCCAAAAAGGCGTTGAAGCCGTTGACGTGGAAGAGGTCGAGGTCGAGGTCGTGATCGAAGTCGACGAAGCACGCCGCCCAGCCCCAATAGCCTTCGCGCACGCCGGACTCTTCCGTGGCGTCTTCGAAGGCCCCGTTGCCGAGGTTGCGGTAAAGCCGATTGCCGGTGACGCCCCAGCGCCCGGCGGGAATGCCGTCGGGGTCCCAGATGCTGGAGACGAACCAGTCGAGGTCGCCGTCGCCGTCGTAGTCGCCGAAGGCCGAGCCCATGCCGTTTTCGTCTGAGATGACGTCGGTGGTGAGGTTGTCGAAGGTGCCGTCACCCCGGTTGCGGTAGATCTTGCTGGTGCCGAAGTCGCTGCTGATCAGAAGGTCCGGCCAGCCGTCTTCGTCGTAGTCCACGAAGCTCGGAGCCAGGCTGTAGTCAAAGACCTCGTAGCCCGTGATGCCGATGTCCGCGTCCTTCATTTCGGTGAAGCCGTCGGCGCCGTCGTTGCGCCAAATGTGGCCGTCGTCGGTGGAGTTCATGATGTTCCAGTGGCTCATCACGATGTCGAGATCGCCGTCGACGTCGTAGTCGCCGAAGGCGGTGGAGAAGGTGTCGCCCTCGACCCGCAGGTTCGACCACGGCGTACGCTCCTCGAAGGTGCCGTCACCGCGGTTGCGAAACAGCCTGGGCTTGGCGCCCTCGATGCCGCCGACCAGAAGATCGAGCCAGCCGTCGCCGTCGTAGTCGAAGAAGCCGGGCCCCGAGCTGGGAGCGCCGCCGAGGGCGACCCCCGCCGCGGCCGCGACGTCGCTGAAGGTGCCGTCTCCCCGGTTGCGCAGCAGCATGTTGGGGCCCAGGTCGCCGCGCACGGCGTAAAGGTCGAGCCAGCCGTCGCGATCGTAGTCGCCCACGGCCACGCCGCCCGTGGCGCGGCGGGCTTCTGTGTTGGGCCCCGCAGCGTAGCCGTGCTCGTAGTCGAGACCGGCCTGGGCGGTGACGTCGGTAAACGTCAGGCTTTGGGCTTCAGCAAAGGTAGCAATGAGAACCGGTAAGAGGAGTATGATGGAGCCATACTCGAAAAAGTGACGCAGCGAGTAGGTCATGCCGCGCAGTCTAAGCGTTTTCGCGGGGATTCCAGAAACTTCCACGAATCGCCCCCAAACGCTGCGGTCTTGCCCACGCTTTGCCGCGCTCTTGACAAGACGAACAATCGACTTGAGCTTTCCGCTTCACTTTGGTTCTCTCGCGGTTTGTATGCGGCAGGTGTTTCGGGATGCTCAAAACTTCGCTGTGAAGCACGGAGACAAACATGCGTAAAACGGCTCTCACGGTCTTCTTCTGCCTCGTGTTGAGTGCAGGAGTAGCCCAGGCTCAGCAGATCACCCAGTCGCGAGGCGTCGACTCCAGCGTCGACTATTCCGCGCTGACCAAGATCGGCCCGTGGGACGATCGCAACTACCAGCTGACCAAGGAAGATCTCGCTGTCCTGCCGGACAACGAGGCTAGCCTGGCCGATCCGGTTCCCGCGTTCTTCCGCGTCGAGATGCGAAAGGCCCGCCTGGCCAAGGGTATTTCCACGCGCTACTACCCGCGCAGCGCCCTGCAGATCTTCAAGAAGATGTTCGGTGGCTACCTCATCGAAGGCAGGCTCTACCGCAACGTGACCCGCGTCGGCGACCGCTTCATCGTCAAGCCCGAAGGCGACAGCATGGCGCAGGAAGACTTCGTGCCCGGCAAGGCCTTCGAGGGCGAGGTGCGAGTCACCAACCCCGCGGGCGCGGCCGAGTCCTCGATCAAGATCTCGCCGGTCGATCCCAACATCGTGGTCGCCGGCTCCAACGGTCCCGGGCCCGAGCAGAAGATGCACTGGTCCAACGACGGCGGCGCCACCTGGACCGAGGTCGACCTGCCGCTCGGCGGCACGTGCTGCGATCCGACCATCGACTGGAAGGACGACGGCTCCCTGGTTCACACCGCGACCCTGGGCGACTGCGGCTTCAGCGGCTGCTCGATCTGGACCTATCGCTCGTCCGACAACGGCCAGACGTGGAACGACCTGGAGTCCGACACCCCGGGCGACCCGCGCCGCGAGCTGACCAACGCCGGCGTTTCCGACAAGGAGTTCATCCACACCGATAAGTTCGGCGCCTCGCCGTACACCAACAACGTGTATCTGACCTGGCACGACGGCAACGTGATGCAGTACGCCCGCTCGGCGGACGACGGCAACAACTGGACCATCACCTCGTTCACCGCCGACCCCCGGGGCATCGGTAGCGACATCACCACCGACAAGAACGGCGCGGTCTACTACTTCTGGCCGAGCCTCGAAGGCGCCACCAGCTCGCGCATCGTGTTCAAGCGGTCGACCGACGGCGGCGTGACGTTCCCGGCGGGCGTGACCGAGGTTGCTCCGCTTATGGACGAGTTCGATTTCGCCATCCCGGTCATGGAGTCCCGCCGGGTCTTCATCTACGTGGCGGCCGACGTCGACTACACCGAGGGTCCGTTCGCCAACAGCATCTACGCTTCGTGGACGGACACCACCGCCGCCGAGAACGGCGGCAACCCGGCCGCCAACCACGCGCGCATTCAGGTGGGCTACTCCCGCGACGGCGGCACCACCTGGAACGTCTCCACGCCGCACGCCACCGCGGACTCCGACACGGTCGATCGCTTCCACCAGTGGCTCGCGGTCGACGGCAGCGGCAACGTGCACGTGGTGTACTACGACACCACGGGTGACGCCACCCGCCAGAGCGTGAACTTCTTCCACACGGTCTCGACCGACGGCGCCGTGACCTGGTCGGCCCCTGAGCGTCTGACCACCGAGTCTTCTGGCAACCCGTCGGACGGCTTCGAGTGGGGCGACTACAACGGCCTCGACGTGGTGATGGATCAGGCCATCGCCGTGTTCACCGACAACCGCAACGAAGGCGGCGGCGGCGGCGACTCCCTCGACATCTACGCCATCGGCCGGACCGTCGAAGGCTCGTCGGCCATCTTCTCGGCCACCTTCGAGGGCGGCGACACCGCGGAGTGGGACACGCAGATGCCCTGATGGGGACTGCTGCGTAGGCAGGCGGAGCCGGATCGAGATTTGGCTCCGCTCTACACAGAAAAGCCGGGCCGGGCAGAGAACTGCCCGAGCCCGGTTTTTTTGTGCCTCCAGGCTGTCTGCCCCTGTCTGCCCCCCTGGAGCCCTCAGCCTGTCGAGCCCTCAGCCTGTCGAGGCTTCGGCCTTTCAGTGGTCCCAGCCCATTCGGGCCGAGCTTGTCAGCAAGCGCGCTCGGAGGGCGCGTCAGGGAGCCGAGGCGGCGCTCGCGGTCTTGAGGCGGGCCCGCTCCAGAGCCTCTTCCTCGCTGATCTCACCGTCCGCGAGCATCTTGAGGTCCTGCTGGCTGAATCCCAGGGGCTCTAGGAATTCATCGGAGCCCTCGAGGCCGATCAAATTGACGGCGCGGGCGGTCTTGGCGGTGAACTCGATGGCCGCCAGGCGTTGACCCCGGCGAAACCGGGCGCGGGGCATCTGAAGTTCGGCTCGGCGCGCCGCGAGCACGTTGCCGATGGGATTGCGGGTCTGGGCTCTCCTCATGGATCCAATTTACTCCTAGTCGGGTGGCTCGGCGGCGAGGCTGGGACTGCCGGTTGGGTTTGTCTCCGGATCGCCGCTGCGCCGTGTTCGCCGGATGGCGGGTGGGTGCAGCTAGCTGACGGCCTCGTTCTCAGGATCGGCGGAGAGGTCCTGGAGCTCCTTGCCGAGCACGCTGACGATTCGGTCGAGGGCTTCGGCGGCTTCGGCATCGTCTCCCGAGGCGGCCCAGCCGTCGGCCACCTGGCGCGCGAGATCGGCGAGCAGCATGCCCCAAACCTCGGGCTGCTCAAAGGCTCGGGGCGCGATGGCGCACTCGAGGTGTTCGTCGATAATCCAGGCTCTCAGGATTTCGATGGATTCCTCGCCGACCTCGACGCCCGCCGGTTTAGGAAGCTCGTTGGGAAGCTCGTTGTCCATGTCTTGTCTCGGTCGAGCGCTCGGCGGCGCCGACGGTGCGTCAGAAGTGGCAGCGGCGGCGGAGGCGACGCAGTCGCGCCCGGCTCGGGCTCGCCCGCGTGCGTCCTCGGCTCTCCGGCGCGCTCGGGCCTCGCTTCCCGCAGGGTGCAAGTTGGGTTGAATCGCCGGGAGGGTCGGCTCGAAAGTCGCGGGGCCGTGGACTCCGCCGTGAAAAAATCTCGGGTGCAGGAGAAGAGGCTATCTCAAAAGGCTCCTGCACCCCAAGCCGCGCGAGGATCGACCTGTCGGAAAGGCAACGTCCTACGCTGGAACCGAACGCTTCGGGCGCCGATCTGAAGGCGTTATGCTCGCCTGTCCGCGCGCCCCGTCATCGCGTCATGAGCGGGCTCCCGTTCGGAGCCGAAATCGCCTGCAACTCCCCCGAAAGACCGCCCGTACCTCTCGATGGCCTCGAGACCCGCGCCCTTTCCCCATCCATATTCCGAGGTTCTTATGCACCTGCCAGCTCCCAGCCGCCTGCTCGGCGGCGTCGCGCTCGTCGCGCTCTCGCTGACCTCCGGCGCGGCGGCCCCTGCCGCAGCCTCCGACGCTCGACTCCTGCTCTACCCCGACATCCACAAGGATCGGGTGGTCTTCGTCCACGGTCAGGATTTGTGGACCGCCCCGTCTTCGGGGGGAGACGCCGTGCGCCTCACGGCTCACTCCGGTCGCGAGCTCTTCCCGAAGTTCTCTCCCGACGGCGAGTGGATCGCCTTC
>JBCCLG010000496.1:0-4766 GCA_039027015.1 Acidobacteriota bacterium
TCCAGGGTCCTACGCCCGGCGTCTTCTGGTGCGCCAGCAGGGCCTCCAGGACTTCGAAGGCTGGTCGCTGGCGACGCTCTTCGCCGCCGGCGGCGTCACTCTGCGCCGGGCGCCCTTCGACTCTATGGTGACCTACGCCAACTTCCCGGCGCCCGGCTCGGCCGAAGAGAAGCCCGAAAGCGCCGGCGAGCCGCGGCTCGAGAGCTATCGAGGCGATCTCACCTCGGCCTTCCCGTGCACCCTCGCCGTGCTGCCCACCGAGGGGGACGCCCTCAGCTTCGAGCTCGCGGCGCACGCCTCGAGAGTTCCGAATGCCGAGGCGCTGCTCGATCGATTTCTCGCCCTGCTCGAATCCCTGGTGGAGGAGGATTCCGAGTCGATCGACGCATGGCGGCAGAGCGCCCCGCGCCCCCTGGCGCAGACGGCAGCACGCGAGCGAGCCCCGGCGGCCGCCCCGCGCGCCCTCGGCGGCACCGGCGCCGAGGCCCCCGCGACCGCGACCGAGGCGCAGCTGATGCGCCTGTGGAACGACCTCATCACGGTGCAGGAGTACGGCGCCGACGACAACTTCTTCGACCTCGGCGGGCACTCCCTGCTGGTGCCGCAGATGCTGCAGCGCATCGAGACCGACTTCGGCGTCGAGATGCCCCTGGGCGCGGTCTTTGAGAACGCGTCGATCCGCGCCCTGGCCGCCCGCATCGATGAAGCCCACGACTTGGGAGGCGCTCGAGAGCAGGGCGAAGGCGCCCGAGCGTGGCGGCCGCTGGTCGCCATTCGCCCCGAGGGATCCGGCGGACCTCCCCTCTTCATGGTTCACGGGCTGGGCGGCGAGGTCGGCTGGTTCTACAACCTGGCCAATTACCTGCGCGCCGACCTGCCCCTCTTCGGACTGCAGGCTCCCCCCGAGCCCCTGGAGGATCTCGAGGCCATGGCGTCCCTCTACCTCGAGGAGGTGCGCCGAGCGCAGCCCGCGGGCCTGCCCTATCGCCTGGGCGGCTATTGCGTCGGCGGCGGCGTGGCCTACGAGATGGCCCGGCAGCTGGAGGAGGCCGGCGAGCGGTGCGAGCTTCTGGTGCTGATCGACAGCGTGCCTCACGCCCACATCGCCGGTCAGGAGGCGTCTCCGGCCCGCGGCCTCAAAGACCGCCTGGGGCACCTTCTGGCCAAGGAGCCCAAGGAGATCGTGCGCTCGACCCAGGACTTTGCCCGGCGCGCCGGGCGCCGCCTGAAAGAGCGCCTGCCGGGCGCGGACGACGGCCCCCTCGAGCTGGATCACGTGCTCGACATGGACACCCTGCCGCGGGTTTATCACCGCGCCTCGCGCAGCCACTTCCGGGCCATGCGCGACTACCTGCCGGGCCCCTACGGCGGCCGCATCCTGCTGCTGCGCACCCGCGACGAGCGCTTCGGCGAGGACTTCGGCTGGGGCGAGGTCGCCGCCGAGGCGAGCGAAATCGCCGTCGAGCGGGTTCCCGGAAAGCACGTTGACGTGCTGAAGGAGCCCTACGTGGCGGTGGTCGGCGGCAAGATCTCCGCCGCGCTCGAGGACCCTGGCCCATGAGGATCGCCTACCTCGCGAACGGCATCCCGAGCCAGCTCACCATGGGACTCGAGCTGAGCCGCCGGCTGCGCGAAGCCGGGCATGAGGTGACGTATTTGGGCCATCCCGAGCGCGAGTCGCGAGTGCGAGCCCACGGCTTCGACTTCGTGCGCCTCGACGCCGACCGGCGCCTCCAGCGCGACGCCGAGAGCCACGCCGTGGCCTGGCGCGACGCGCGCTCGCCCCGGCGCTTCGCGCGGCGAGCCCTCGAGCGGCGGCGCATTCGGCGCCGCTCCCTCGCCAACGACGAGATAGAGCGGCGGATTCGGGCTCTGGCCCCCGAGCGTTTGGTGATCGACCTCGAGCTGCACTTCGCCGTGCAGGCCACCCGCGGCCTGGGCATCCCGACGGTGCTCGCCATGGGCTTCTTCTCGGTCCACCGCCAGCGGGGTCTGCCGCCCTTGAGCACCCCCCTAAGGCCGGCGGCGGCGGGCGAGAAGATCTGGCGCCTGGAGCTCGCCTGGTGGCGTCTTCTGCTCGAAACCCGCCATTTCGAGTGGCGGCAGCGGCTGGGAAAGCTGCGGCGCTGCGAACTCTTTCCGCCGGTCGCCTACGACACCTACGACATCGACGACCTGCGCGCCCTGGCCCGCGAGCGGCGCTTCCCCCTGCGCCGCGAGTGCTCGCGGGGCGAGTGGCTGCGGCCCTATATGTACCGGCGTCTGCCGGTCCTGTGCCTCACCGCCCGGGAGCTGGATCTGCCCCAGCGTACGCCCGACAACCTGCGTTACGTGGGGCCCATGGTGCCGCCGCCGGATCGCCGCCGAGCCGAGGACGCCTCGGAGCCGGAAGGCGATCGGGCCTCGGGCCTGCGCGCCTGGCGCCGCTTCCGGGAAGCGCGCCGCCCGCAGCGCCCCCTGGTGTACTGCTCCCTCGGCAGTCTGTGGTCGGCGGACGAGGGCCTGCTGCGCCGCGTCGTCGAGGTCTTTGCCCGCCGACCCGATTGGGACCTGGTGCTCGGCCTGGGCGGCAAGCTCGAGCCCGGGCGGCTGGGCCGGCTGGCGGGCAACGTCCTGGCGCTGTCGTGGGCGCCGCAGCTCGAGGTGCTCGCCCACAGCCGGTGCGCCATCACCCACGGCGGCCTGGGCACCGTGCACGAATGCGTGCGCCTGGGCGTGCCGATGATCGTCTACTCCACCGGTTTCGTCGAGCAGCACGGCAACGCCACCCGGGTGGGGTTCCACGGCCTCGGCATCGTTGTCGATCGAAATAAAGACGGAGTCCGAGACTTGGGAAACCATGTGGCACAAGCCCTCGAAGACCACAATCTACGCGACCGAGTCGAAGCTATGCGCCAACGCCTCGAAAACTACGAGCGCACCGGCCTGGCGGTGACGCTGGTGGAAACCGGCGGCGCCGGCCCTGCCCAAGGGGGAGCGGCATCATGAGCAAAGAAAGAAACGCCTCTCTCGCGAGAGATCGGGCTCCCGACACGGACGATCTCGAGGACATCTGCGGCCGCCTCGAGGGCGAGCTGGCCTCGATGGCCGGCGGCCGGGTCCTGATCACCGGCGGAGCGGGCTTCCTCGGCTATTACCTGGTGCGCACCCTCCTGCACCACAACCGCAGCGGCCGCGGCCCGGCGATCGACGTTCTGGTGCTCGACAACTTCATGCGCGGGCGCCCGGATTGGTTCGATGACCTGGAGCCGGACCCCCACCTGCGCCTCGCCGATCATGACGTCAAGCAGCCGCTGCCCGAGGATCTGCCGCCCGCAGACTTCATCGTGCACGCGGCCTCCATCGCGTCGCCCAGCTTCTATCGCTCGCGGCCGATCGAAACCATGGACGCCAACGTGCGCGGCGTGCGTCATCTGCTCGACCACTGCCAGCAGCGCGCCGAGCCCGGGGCGCCGGGCCCGCCGGTGCGCGCCTTCCTCTTCTTCTCGTCGAGCGAGATCTACGGCGATCCGACCCCCGACGCCATCCCCACGCCGGAGAGCTATCCGGGTCGCGTGTCGTGCACCGGTCCGCGCGCCTGCTACGACGAGTCGAAGCGCTACGGCGAGACCCTGTGCGTCAACTTCCACCGCCGCTTCGGCCTGCCGATCAAGATCGCCCGGCCCTTCAACAACTACGGCCCGGGGCTCAAGATCACCGATCGACGCCTGCTCGCCGACTTCGCCCGCTGCGTTCTGGCCGGCGAAGACATCGTCATGCATTCGGACGGCTCGCCGACGCGCACCTTCTGCTACATCGCCGACGCCGTGGTGGGCTATTACCAGGTGCTGCTCGGCGGGCGGCCTGGCGAGGCCTACAACATCGGCGCCGACCGCCCGGAGATCCCGGTGCGCGAAGTCGCCGACCGGGTCACGAAACTGGCGCGCGAGCTCTTCGACTATCGCGGCCGAGTGATCCATCAGGCGTCTGACGAAAGCGACTATCTGGTCGACAACCCCCAGCGGCGCTGCCCCAACATCGACAAGGCCCGCGCCGAGCTGGGCTTCGAGCCTCGGGTCTCCCTGGACGAAGGCCTGCGCAAAACGCTCCTTTGGTATAAGCACAACCCCACGGCGGTCGACGCATGACTTCTCCCTCCCCCCTCGAGATCGCGATCATCGGCACGGGCAACGTCGGCCTGGTCTCCGGGGCGTGCTTCGCCAGCAAGGGCCACCGGGTGACCTGCGTCGACGTCGATCCGGCCAAGGTGGAGCGCATCCGCCGTGCCGAGGCGCCGTTTTTCGAGCCGGGCCTCGCCGCCCTGCTCGAAAAAACCGTGGGGGTAACTCTCGACGCCACCCTCGATCTCGAGGGCGCGGTGCAGAAAGCCGACGTCACCCTCCTCGCGGTCGGCACGCCCTATGACGGCACCGGCCTCGACCTGCGCCAGATCCGCCGCGCCGCGAGCCAGGTCGGCGAGGCCCTGCGCGGCCGCCGCGGCTACCAGCTGGTGATGGTCAAAAGCACCGTGCTGCCGGGCACCACCGACACCGTGGTGCGGCCCATTCTCGAGCGCGCCTCGGGGCTGCGGGCCGGCGAGGATTTCGGCCTCGCCATGAACCCGGAGTTCCTGCGCGAGGGCCAGGCGGTCCTCGACTTCGAGTTTCCCGACCGCGTGGTCATGGGCGGGCTCGACGAGCGCAGCTGGAGCATTCAGGAAGAGCTCTACCGAGGCTTCCCCTGCCCCAACGTGGTGCGCACCGACAACGCCACCGCCGAGATGATCA
>JBCCLG010000497.1:0-4760 GCA_039027015.1 Acidobacteriota bacterium
CGGCGGCGCGCCCCCCCCGCCGCCCGCCGCGGGGGCGTCCGCCACGCGCACGCCCCCCCCCCAGCTCCCGGCGCCCGCGCCCCCCGCCGCGGTCGGCGTCCGATCGGGCGCGATAGCCGGGCACCGGTGCCCCGGCGGCCTCGCCTTCGCCCGAGACCTCCACCTCGCGCAGCTCCACGAACTCGCCGGCGACGTCGGCCCGGGCTGCCGAAGCGGTCAGCAGCGCGATCAGGAGCAGCGGTCTCAAAGCGGTCACCCGTTCAGCATAGCGCGCGGGCGAAAAGCGGCCGCGCCGCTCACCGGCCGCTCGAGCCGTTCACCGGCGGCCTGAGCCGTTGGCGGATCCGGGACGGCCAGAGGACGCGGCGGCGGCTAGCTTGAAAGAGCGTCATAAACCCAAGCGCTCTATCCACCGCCCCCGAGGAGGCTCCCCACCCATGCAAGCCACGGCCCACAACCCAGCCACCCTCCCCCCGAGACTGCCCTCGGCGACTCGAAGAATTAGGCTCCTGGCGACGATCGCCGCGCTGGGCCTCGTCTGGGCCGCGCCGGGAAGCGCGCGCGAGGCCCGGCGGGCCGATAAAGACCCCGTCCTCACGGCGAAGCCGCACGCCTTCGAGGCCGCCTCCGGCGAGCGAGTGGAGGCCGAGATCGGCACTTTCCGAGTGCCCGAGAACCGCCACCGCGCGGACTCGAGGTGGATCGAGCTCTCCTTCGTGCGCTTTCCGGCGACCGGCGAGGCGCCCGGGGCTCCGATCGTGTACCTGGCCGGCGGCCCCGGAGGCTCGGGCTCGGGCACCGCCCGCGGTGGGCGCTTCCCCCTCTTCATGGCCCTCCGCGAGCTGGGCGACGTGATCGCCTTCGACCAGCGCGGCACCGGGCTCTCGAGCCCTCTGCCCTTCTGCCCGGCGCCGCCGCGGGCGTTCGCGGGCGGGGTCTCAACCCGTCGGCAGATCCTCGACGGGCTGAGCGCCACGGCCCGCCACTGCGCGGCCTTCTGGAAGGAGCGGGGCATCGATCTCAACGGCTACACCACCGAGCAAAGCGCCGACGACCTCGAGGATCTGCGGCGTGCACTCGGCGCCGAGAAGATCCGCCTGTGGGGCATCAGCTACGGCACGCACCTGGCGTTCGCGGCCCTGCGGCAGCACGGCGAGAGCGGAGGGATCGAGAGCGCCGTTTTAGCCAGCGCCGAAGGTCCTGACCACACCCTCAAGCTGCCGAGCCGCACCCAGGCCTTCCTGGAGAGGCTGCTCACGGAAGAGGAGCGCGAGACCCTCGCCCGGGTGCTCGAAAGGCTCGGGAAGGAGCCCGCGATCGTGCCGGTTCCGGGCGGCGAGAGCGGCGGCGAGCCCTCCTCGGTCACGATCTCGAAGCTCGAGCTCCAGATTCTCATCGGCTACATGATCAAAAATCCCGACAGCCAGCGCGCGCTCTCGCCGTGGATCGCTGCCATGGGCCGAGGCGACTTCAGCCCGGTGGCGCCCTTCGCCCGGCGCATCGCCGGCAGCTATAGCGGCATGAGGGGCATGAGCGAGGCCATGGACGCCGCCTCGGGAATCACCGCCGAGCGCCTGGCCCGGGTGCGCCGCGAAGCCCCCGGCACCCTGCTCGAAGACACCCTCAACTTTCCCGGGACGGCCCTGCGCGAGCCTCTCGGCATCCGCGACCTGGGCGACGCCTTCAGGGAACCCCTCGTGTCCGACGTGCCGGTTCTCTTTCTCTCGGGAACCCTCGACGGCCGCACCTACGTGGAGAGCCACCGGGAGCTGGCGGCGGGCTTTGAGAACTCCGCCCACGTGATCGTCGAGGGCGCCGGGCACGATCTCTTCATGGCTTCTCCGGAGGTCGCTCGGCGAATCGCGGATTTTCTGGCCGGGCGTCCGGTGTCCGAGAAGCCGATTCGGGCCGGCGGAGAAAGCCCCTGATCTTTTCGACCTGGCGCCGGTTGGCGCGGTAGAGCCAATCTCTTCTAAGCCGCTGCCGATCCTCCAGGCTCAGCTCCCAGGAGAGGGGCGGATCCCGCGCATCGAGGCTCCCCGGGAGAGACCGAGGCCTGAAGGAAGCCTCCTCGCACCGGAAGCGAGGATCGCGCTCGCAGATCTCCATGAACAGGCCCCTCTCGCTCTCGCTGCGCAGGCTCTGGGAGCTGACGCGCGCCGCCAGCAGGGTCTCGATCGGCGCCGTCAGCCCGCCGAGCCAGCCGCGGCGCAGAACGGGCGGGCGCTCCGCCGAGGGCGGGAAGGCGTCCACCTGCACGAAGAGCACCCGAGTCTTGGCAAGTTGAGCCTCCGAGGGCGCGCTCCTCAGGAGGTCCCGCAGCCAAAGAACCGAGGCCGACACGCCGTAATTGTCGAAATAGCCGCCGTCGGCGAGGTGCCAAGGAACGAGATCCGGGCGGGTCTTCAGCGCGGAATCGCCCCACTTCGCCGTGGCGGCTGGCGACACCACCGGGAAGGTCGCCGAGAGCCGGGCCGCCGTGGTCACCTCGAGGTCGAGAGGCCGCCTCTCGGAGGCCAGCCCGGGCGCCGCGGGTAGAAACTCGCTCTCGAGATCGCCGATTCCGGGCCCGGAGTCCAGATCCTGGCTGCTTCGCGCCAGCTCCTGGATCGACGTGAGGTCGACGGTGCTGATCAGCAGCGGCTTGCCGCTCTCGACCACCGTGGTGTTGAAGATCACCGCCGGAATTTCCCCGCGCGCCGTGCGCTGCCGCCAGCCGCTGAGACTCGGGGAGCTTCTCGCGCATTGGGCGGCGGCGACGCCCCGCATCCCGCACAGGCTTCGCAGCCACGCGCGCTCCATGGCCCAGCCGCGGTCTCGCGAGTCGGCGCCGTCCTGCAGACCGGGCAGGATGGGGACCGCCGCGCGCAGGAAGTCTGGGAAAACAAGGCCCCAGGCCGCCTCGTCGAGGCTCGGCTCGATCGCCGCGTCGCGGATTTTGCCGAGCATCTCGTCGGGCGGCGCGCCGCTCGGATCGGTAAACCCCTCGAGAAAAAACATCGCCCCCACGCTGCCGCCGGACGTCGAGCTGATCAGGTGGATGCTGCGGGTGAAGTCGGCGCCCAAAGCCTCCTGGAGGCCGGTCAAAACCTGGGTCGACCAGCCCGCCGCCTGGATGCCGCCGCCGCTAAGGCTCACCACGGTGAGAACGCTGCCCGCATTCTCCTCCGAACGCCTGGCGAGGCGGGCCCGGCGAGCGTCCCCGGGGGTCGCGACGGCGCCCGCGACCCCCTCGGCCGGCGCTTCGCCGACGGCGAAAAAGTGCGACTGCGGCCACAGGAAGGCCATGCCCACGGCGTAGGCCAAAACGCCGGCCAGAAGAGGAATGCGGCGCCGGTCGAGCACGAAGGCGAGGAACGAGAGAATCATGCAAAGAAGCGTGATCAGCAGAATCACCAGGGCCACGGTCGGCACCGGCAGCCGCTGCTCGGCCGGGTCGCCGAGGGTGAAACCCAGGGCGTAGCACAGCCCGAGGAAGGCGCCGATGGCGAGGCTCAGTCCGTGGCCCTCCTCGTGGCTGTCGTAGCCCCGCCCGAGACTCGAGAGCACCCGCTCCGCCGCGCGCGCGAGTGTCCGCATCGCCTCCCAGCGGCGCGCGAGAGAGATCAGCTTGAGCAGAACCACGGCAGCCAGGCTGCTCGCGGCCAGCGTCATCGACGCCGTCCAGGCCTCATCGGCGGCGGCGGCGTGCGGCTTCCAGAGGGCGAGGATGAGGGGGATCGCGAGGAGGAGCAGCAGCGCGATCGAGCGATATCCCCAGCCCTCCACCCAGCTGGGCAGGGTCAGCTCACGGGCGCCGAATCGAACCTCGGAGAGGCGCCAGGTCAGCAGGAAGCACACGCCGATCGCCGCGCACGCCAGGAGCGCGGCGAGGCCGGCAAAGAAAAGACGCGGACCGAGATCGACCGAGATCAGATTCTCGATCGTCGGCAGGCCCTCTTTCGGCCGGCCGAGCACCGCCAAGGCCAGCAGCGCCGCGTAGGAGAGGAGCGGCACGCGCACCAGCACCAGGCGCTCGACGATCCACCTGCCGGCGATCAAAAACCAGGCGGCGAGAAGCGCGATGAGCAGCCACTTCACCACGGTCGCCGCGCTCGCCACCGGAGCCGCCCAGGCGAAGCCTCGATCGAAGGTGGCCAGATAGGCCACCAGCAGATTCTCCACCAGGTCGGCGACGGCCGCCGCCACCGGCAGCCTCGGCAGCCAGTCGCCCAGCCTCTCGCGGAGCAGCGGGAAGACCTGGGCGGTCTCTTCTTTCCGCTCGCTTCGCCACTCGCGATTCTTCTTCTGCAGCCAGAAGACCGCCGCCATCAGCAGAAGGGCGTAGACGATCGGAAAGAGAACGTCGAGCGTCAGCTGGCCCACCGCGTAGCAGGAGCGGCAGGCCGGCAGATAGCAGTCCAGGAGGTCCCGCGCCTCCCCGGCGCTATAGCCCCGGAACCTGAGATCGAAAATCGACTCCGCGCACGCGGCCGGCGGGATCTCGCCGCCGGTGCTCGGGAGGGCTCGCGGCGAGGCGCAGTCCGGGCTTTCTCGTGCTTCTCCGAGCCGCTGGAGGGCGTAGCCGAGCGATACGGCAGCCGCGACGAGCGCCAGGACCGCGACGCGGGAGGAGAGCCTCCGGCGCACCAGGGCCTCGAGGCCCGGGGCCAGGCGACGGGCCGCGAGGCAGGCGAAGGCCAGGAAGCTGTTTAGAAAGGTTTGGGATAAGGAAAAACAACCGGATCAATGGCAGGCACTTGCTAGTCTTATTGCCAAAA
>JBCCLG010000498.1:0-4759 GCA_039027015.1 Acidobacteriota bacterium
AGGGGCAGGCGCATCACCGCCAGAACGCCGAAGAGCAGCACGCTGACGAGCAGCATGGCGGTGGTGATCGGGCGCTCGATCGCGAGGCTTGGCAGGCGCATAGGCGGACTCTCCAGAGGGTGCGGGAGTCGGCCAGGGGCTCTGGAGGCCGCTCACCGACTCACGGGGAATCTACGAGCGCGCGGCGCGAACGTTACGCGGCCGGGTCCTCTAGCGTTCCGGGAGCCCCTCCGCCGGGCCCCGGGCGAGCCCGCTACACCTCGACCAGATCGAGATCCGCCAGCAGATCGCCGATCGAGGCGTAGCGCTGGTCGGGCTGGACGGCCAGGCACTTCATCAGCACGGCTTCGAGACGCGGAGGGATCTCGGCGACGTGCACCGTGGGCGCCTCGAGCGCCCGGGTGGAGAGCGTCTGGCGGACCTCGCCGACCGTCGCCCCCGGGTACGGGAGGTGGCCGGTCAGCGCGTGGTAGGCGACCGCGCCGAGGCTGAAGAAATCGGCCCGGGAGTCGGGCTCCTGGCCCTCGAGCTGCTCGGGCGCCAGAAATCCAGGGCGCGCCACCTCGACCCCCGGGCGCACCGGCTGGCCGAGCCCGAAGTCCATGACCCGCACGCCGCCGCCGGCGGTCTCGATGAGGATGTTCTCGGGCTTGAGTCCGCCGTGCATGAGCTGCTGGTCGTGGGCCGCGGCTAAGCCCCAGGCGATCTGCCGGATCATGCGCACGCCGGCCACCACGGGCATCTGGCGGGCGCTCTCGAGCACGTACGCCAGGGTCATGCCGCGGGCGTACTCCATCTCGATGTAGGGCATGTGGTCGGCCTCGCCGAAGTCGAGCACCGAGAGCACGTTGGCGTGGCGGATCGAGCGGGCTTTGGCGACCGCTCGCTTCAGGCGCTCGAACTGCAGGGCGTCCTGCACCACCTCAGGGCGCAGCATCTTCAGGGTCACGAGATCTCCGAGATCCCGATCCTGCGCCTTCCACACGGCGCCCATGCGGCCGCTGCCGATCTCGGCGAGCAGGTCGAAGCGGCCCGCGAGCAGCATGCCCTGGCGCAGGTCGGCCAAGGAGCGGACCTCGCCGGAAACCTGGCTGGTGGTCTCGGCGATGGCCTGGGCGCCGGTGGCCCGCGCGGCGCTGTCGGAGTCGATGAAGTAGAGCGGATCGGGGGCGAGGAGGCTGCGCTGCCCCTTGACCTCGACCTGGCCCTGCTGGAAGAGGCGCGCCAGCTCCTGGTAGACCTGGCGGGTGAAGTAGAGGCCTCCGGGCGCGGAGGCCTCGCGCATCAGGCCCTCGAGCTGCTGCACGGTAACGCCGGCTAGAACCGCGCCCTGCTGGCCCGCGACCGGCACCGTGCCGGCGACCACCGGCCCGCTGGCGAGGGCCACCCCCGGCGGGTTGGGCTCGTCGAAGACGCTGTCGCGCTCCGAGAGGGTCAGCAGGATCTCGGCGGCGGCGCAGAGCGCCCGGTAGGTGGCGTTGTCCCCCTCGAAGACGGCCAGGATGCGGTGGCCAAAGACCGAGGCGACGCGGCCCTGCTGGCTGGTGATCGACATGGTGACGCGCTGCACGTCGCGTGCGAAGCGCTGCACGTTCTCCTCCGGGTCGTAGCTGAGCTTGGCCTCGGCAAAGCGCTTGAGCTCCACGCCCACCAGGCACGCCTGGGCGGTCTGCGCCTTGGAGGAGGCGCTGCCCTGGGCGGGCTCCGGCAGCAGGCGGGCCACCCGGCCTGCGACGAATTCGAGGGCGCTCTTCTCGCGCAGCTGGCCGAGGTGCTCGCGGAGCACCGCCGAGATGCGGCCGGCGTCGCCCGAAACCCGCGGCATGGCCACGTCCCACTGGCCCTGGCCCACCCGGTCGACGGCTTTGGCCACCCGGCTGATCGGGCCCTGGGCGCCTTTGGCCAGCAGCAGCGACAGCATCACTCCGGCCAGCAGCGCGGCCAGCCCGGCGAGGGCGGTGCGCAGGCGAATGCGCTCGAAGGCGGCCAGCTTGTCGGCCGTGGAGGTCAAGGCGACCACCGAACCCACCGAGCTGCCGCCGGCGTCGCGCAGGGGCGAGAGGAAAGCCGTCCAGTCCTCGCCGCCGAGCTGCAGCTCGATATCGGTGGCGGTCTCGCCGCGCTCCATCACCCGGGCGAGCACGTCGCCGGCCTTGCGCAGGGAGTCGATCAGCTCCGCGGCCTGGCGGTCGTCGAGGGTGGTGGCGGCGACCGCTGGCCCGGTGGGCGAGGAGGCGAGAAAGACAGTCTCGGCGCCGCCCGCCCGCTCGACCTGGATGGCCAGCGTGTTGTTGATCGCGTAGGCGACGGCGATATAGCCCACCAGCTCGAACTGCCGCACGAGGGGCACGGCCACCGCGTGGTAGAGCTGATCGCCCTGCTGCCAAACGCCCGACGCCTTACTCTCCTCGAGGGCCACCGCCACCAGCGGCGTGTCGGCCAGCTCCTCGCCCCCGGATCGACTGTCGGTGCGCGTCAGCACGGTGCCGTCGCGGTCCATGACCACGGCGAGATCGAAGGTCAGCAGATTCTGGTATTCCTCCACCGACGCCAGGATCGCCGCCTCGTCGCGCGCCTGGGCGGCCTCGGCCAGGTAGGAGGTCAGCACCTGGTCGGTGGTGAAAATGCGCGAAATCAGGTTGAGCCGCTGGTAGCGCTGCTGCTGGAAGGCGGTGTGCACGGCCTGGCTGCCGGCGAGGTCGGTTTCGACGATCGATCGGGCCGATCCCGCCCCTTCGGTGCTCGACACCAGGATCGCCGCGCCGGCGGTGAGGATCACGGCGAGGGCCACAAGCCCGGCGAGCATCACGCCCAGGGGCAGGCCCGTGGAGCTTTTTCCGGCCGCCGAGCGCCCGCGCTTCTTGCTTTTCTTGGCGCCGCCCTTGGCTTGGCGGCTCGGCTTGGGGGGGCGGGTCTTTGGGGCCATCTCTATCGCTCCCGGAGGCGACGGGCGACGACCGGGTCGCCCGGGCGACGCGCGTTGGCGGAGTGGATTTTCGGAGCCGGAACGGCGGCGCGATAGTACCAGAGCGGTGGCGGCGGCCGGTCTCCGGAGAGCCCGCCGAGCGCGTGATAGGGTCTCCTTCCCGCAGACCCAAGGACTCTAGAGAATCTATGGAAATCACGCTTCGTAAGGTCGACGATGTGTCCATCGTCGAGATGGACGGACGGCTGGTGGCAGGCATCGGCGACGAGATCCTCCGCGACACCATGAATAAAGTTGTCGCCGAGGATCACAAGAAGATCCTGCTCAATCTCTCCGAGGTGCGGCGTATCGACAGCGCCGGAATCGGCGAGCTGATGGCCGGCGTCAAGCTGGCGAAGCGCTTCGGCTCTGAGGTCCGGCTGCTCAACGTCAGCGGTCAAGTTCTGCGCATCCTGCAGCTCAGCCAGCTGCTGCCCCTGCTGACCGTCTACGACGACGAAGAGCAGGCGCTGCAGAGCTTTCGCGCCTCGTAGCCGCGCGGGCCGTGACCCGAGCCCGCGGCGCTCGGACCGATTTCGCCGCCGGGCCCGCCCGCCGCCATCCTGATTTGAATATTGTGTCGTCGGAGACATGGAGAGAGCCCACCCGCCGCCCCATCGTGAGGACGAGACGCCGCAGCCCCGCGGTCCCCTGGGCGATCTCGAATTTCTGCGGGACCTGCTCGACGGCCTGCCCGTCGACGTGCTGGTCCTCGACCGCGAGGGCCGCTTCGAATACGCCAACAGGAGCGCGATCGAGGACCCCGAGCTGCGCCGCTGGGTGATCGGGCGCACCGAGCGCGAGCTCGCCGAGCGGCGCGGCTCGTCGTCGCTTCTGGGCATCGAGCGCCGCCTGCAGGCCTTCGAGCGCGCCTCGAGCACCGGCCGCCTGGTCAGCTACGAGGAGGAGGGGCTGCACTCCGGCAACGAGGGCCGTCACTTTTTGCGCCGGCTCACCCCGGTCCAGGGAGCCTCGGGGCGCACCGAGCGGGTCTTCGCCTACGGCGTGGAGATCACCGACCGCGTGCGCGCCGAGCAGGCCCTGGCGCGCAGCGAGCGGCACTACCGGCGCCTCTTCGACCAGTCCCGCGACGCGGTGCTGTTCACCGATCTCGAGGGCCGACTGCTCGACGCCAACCCGGCGGCGGTCGCCCTGGTGAGCTTTGAGTCCCGCGAGGAGCTGCTGGCGGCAGACCTCGAGGCCGATCTCCTGGTCGAGGCTTCGGACCGCCAAAAGATCCTGGCGCGGGTGGCCGGGCGCGGCTCGACGGATTTTGAGACCCGGCTCAAGACCCGCTCCGGCGAAGAGCGAACCGTCAACGGAACGCTCTCGGTCGCGCGCGACGAGAACCGCCGGGCCTCCGGCTTTCTCGTCGTGCTGCGCGACGTCACCGATCAGCGCCGGCTCGAGGAGCAGCTGCGCCAGGCGCAGAAGATGGAGGCGGTGGGCCGCCTGGCGGGCGGCATCGCCCACGACTTCAACAACGTGCTCACCGCCATCCAGGGCTATTGCGACCTGCTGCGCAACGAGGTGACCGACAGCGTGGCGCGCACCTACGCGGGGGAGATCGCCGCCTCCGCCGGCCGCGCCGCCGAGCTGACCACCAAGCTGCTGGCTCTCGGCCGGCGGCAGGGTCACGATCTTCTCGAGGTGATCTCGATCAACAGCCGCGTGTGGGAGCTCGAGGGTCTGCTCGAGCGGGTGATCGGCGAAGACGTGGAGCTCGAGGTCGACGTGGCGGCCGACGCCGGCTGCGTGCGGGTCGATCCGAGCGAGCTCGATCAGGCTCTCCTC
>JBCCLG010000499.1:0-4753 GCA_039027015.1 Acidobacteriota bacterium
CAGCTCGAGACCGCGGGCAAGGTGCTGCTCTTCCTGGTGCTGATCGCGGCGGGGCTGTGGGCGGTGCCAAGCCGGGAGCCGCAAACCCTCGTCGATCAGCTGACGCCCTTTTACGCCTTCGGCGCCCTCGGTTTGGTGCAGGCCATGGGCTATACCTTCATCGCCCTTCAGGGCTTCGACCTGATCGCCGCGGTCGGCGGCGAAGTCAAGGACCCGGCGCGCAACCTGCCGCGAGCCATGGTGGCGTCTCTGGGCGTCGCGCTGCTGGTGTATCTGCCGCTGCTGCTCATCGTCGCCACCGTCGGCGTCGATCCGAAGACCCCGATCGCCGAGCTTGCCGCGGCCGAGCCCGAGGCGGTGGTGGCGCTGGCGGTTGAGCACTACCTGGGGCGCACGGGCTTCTGGCTGGTGATTCTGGCGGCGCTGCTCTCCATGCTTTCGGCTCTCCAGGCCAATCTCATGGCGGCCTCCCACATCGCCCTCGCCATGGCCCGAGACCGCAACCTGCCGAGCGTTCTCGGTCGGCGGGGCGCGCGCCGCGGCACGCCGAGCGGCGCCGTCCTCGTCACCGCCGGCATGGTGGCGGTGATTCTTCTGGTGATCCCGAACGTGGCGACGGCGGGGGCCATGTCGAGCCTGATCTTTCTCCTCTCCTTCACCCTCGCCCACTGGATGAGCATCCTGGCGAGGCGGCGTGGTGGCGGCCGCAAAGACGCCTTTCTGCTCCCGCTCTTTCCGCTGATCCCAGCCCTGGGCGGCCTCGCCTGCCTGTCTCTGGCGATTTTCCAGGGAATCGCCGTCCCCGCCGCCGGCGCGGTGGCGGCGGTCTGGCTGGCGGTGGGCGGCGCGCTCTACGCGCTGTTTTTCTCCTCGCGGGCCCGCGTGGCCGACGCCGCGGCGGAGGCCCTCGATCCCCAGCTGGTTCGCCTGCGCGGCAGAACGCCCCTGGTGCTGGTGCCGATCGCCAACCCCAGAAGCGCCGAATCGCTGGTCACCCTGGCCACCGCGCTGGCCCCGCCACACGTCGGCCGGGTGCTGCTGCTCTACGTGGTCGAGACGCCGGAGACCTGGACCGCGGGCGATCAGCCGCCGCAGCTGCTCTACGCGCAGCAGGTGCTGGGCGAGGCGCTGACCGCCTCCTTCGCCGCCCATCGCTCCCCCGAGGCCCTGACCACCGTGTCACCCGAGCCTTGGCGGGAGATCGGGCGAGTGGCCCGCGCCTATAGCTGCGAGAGCCTGCTGCTCGGTCTCGGCGATCTCGAGGCGGGGGAGACCGGCAGCGCGCTGACCGCCACGATGGACGAGGTGGCCGCCGAGTCCGATGTCGTGCTGCTTAAGGCGCCGGAGGGATGGCACCTCTCGAAGGTCAGGCGCGTGCTGGTGCCCGTGGGCGGCCGACGCGATCAAAGCTCCCTGCGCGCCCGGCTGCTCGGCAGCCTGAGCCGCTCCTACCGCAGCCTCGAGGTGACCTATATGGCGGTCGTCGACCCCGCGGCGGCCGTCCGCGGCCTCGGGGACCTCGAGCGCGACGTGCGGGAGATGGCCGAGGACGAGGCTCCGGGCAGCTCCCGGGTTGATCTCGTCTACCGGACGGACGTGGCGGAGGCCCTGGTCGAAGCAGCCCAGGACGCTCAGCTGGTGATTCTCGGCCTGCGCCGCGAGGGCGGCGCCGAAACCTTCGGCGAGATTCCCCGGCGAGTGGCGAGGGAAACCGGCAGCGCGGTTCTGATGATCGGCCAGCGCTCGGGATAGCGTCGCTCGGGATCTAGCTGCACTCAGGATAGAGTTGACGGGTGTCGACCTTTATCGCCTTCGTCTGCGTCGCCGCCGCGCTGGCCTCCGTTGCCACGGTGGCCTACCTCAGCTTCGTTTCGGCGAACTACAACGGCTGGCGGGAGCTGGCCGAGACCTATCGCCTCAAGGTCAGGAAGCCCCGGCGCCGAAGGTCTTTTCTCTCCGCGACCCTCAACGAGTATTCCTTCCCGGGCAACTGGTCGCTCGGGGTGAGCGAGGAGGGTCTTTTTCTCAAGCTGATAGGCCTCGGCTGGCTTTTTCACCCGCCCCTGCTGGTGCCCTGGAAGAAGCTGCGCGTCGAGCCCTACAGCAACCCTTTCGCCCGAGGGGTCAAGCTGACCATCCCGAACGAGCGCTTCGAGCTCGAGATCTCCGAGAAAACGCGGACGGCTCTTCTGAAATTGGTCGAGCCCGAGTGGACCGCCGCCCGTTCCGTGCTGAGCGCAGGAGCCGAAAGTCCTCAGGCGGAGGCCGAGGGCGATCTGGAGGCCGCAGAGCGCGGGTCGCCCCGACCTCGGATGACTTGATGGCGCCGATGAGTCTAAGCTCTAGGTTTGCTTCGTATGTTGTGTATCTTGCCCCGATAGAAGGTTGCTGACCATGTCCCAGAATCCGCAACAGCTCGAGACGGCCACCGCCAACGGAGCGCCCGCCCCCCGCCAACTCTTTATCGTCGGCCCGTGGCAGGATTTCGTTCTCTTCGTCGGCACCCCGCTGCTGATCCTGCCCGCGATGTTCTTCGCCCAGAGGAGCTTCCGCATCGAGGAGATCGCGCTCTTCGTGGCCTCCTTCGGCGCTCTCGGCCACCATCTGCCGGGAATGATGCGCGCCTACGGCGACCGCGACCTCTTCGAGCGCTTCCGCACGCGCTTCATGCTGGCGCCGGTCTTTCTCGCGGTCATCTGCCTGGCCTTCACCCTGCACGACATGAGCGGCATCATGCTGGTGGTCTATCTGTGGGGCGTGTGGCACGGCCTGATGCAGACCTACGGCTTTCTGCGCATTTACGACTCCAAGGTGCGCTCGTTCGGTCCGCTGACCGCCCGCCTCGACCACATGATGTGCCTGGCCTGGTTCATCGGCGGCGTCCTGCTCTCGCCGACCCGCATGCAGAACCTGCTGAGCACCTTCTACAAGGCCGGCGGGCCGCTCATCCCCGGCTCCGCCGTGACGGCCCTGCAGAGCGCGGTGACCGTCGGCGTCGCGCTGGTGACGGTGGCTTTCTTCGCCAACATGATCTTCAACTGGACCAAGGGCACGCCGCCGAGCCCGATCAAGCTGATGCTCATGGTCACCAGCTTCGGCTTCTGGTGGTACGCCAACGTTTCGGTCGAAAACATGCTCGTGGGAATCGCCCTCTTCGAGGTCTTCCACGACGTGCAGTACCTCTCCATCGTGTGGCTCTTCAACCGCAAGCGCGCCGACCAGCCCGGGGGCCTCAACAAGCTGGCGCGATTCCTTTTCGCGCGCAGCGGCGCGCTGGCCGGCGTCTACGTGGGCCTGGTGTTCGCCTACGGCTCGCTCAACTACGTGGCGACGGGCATGCCGATGGAGACTCTCAAACGAGCGCTGATCGGCCTGCTTTTGGCCTCCGCCCTGCTGCACTTCTATTACGACGGCTTTATCTGGAAGGTGCGCGAGCAGGAAACGCGCAAGGGCCTCGGGCTTGAGGGCGGCAAAAACGCCAAGGAAACCGCCCCGGGCTGGCTGATTCACGGCGCGCGCTGGGCTCTCTTCGTGCTGCCGGTGGCCTATTTGGGAGCCGCCGAAATGGGCGGAGTGCCGTCGCGGGTCGAGCGCGCGCAGGCGGTAGCCGAGGCCTTGCCGAATTACGCGGAGGCGCGCTACAACCTGGGCGTGGCGTTTGGCGAAGCGGGCGATACCGAGGCAGCCATCGAGCAGTACCGCCTGGCCCTCGAGCTGGATCCCGAATCCTCCGACGCGTCCTTCAACCTGGGAAACGCCCTGACCGAGCAGGGCGAGCTGGACGAAGCCATCGCCGCCTATCGCGCGGCCCTCGAGAATGATCCCGACACCGCTCAGGTGCACAGCAACCTGGGCAGCGCGCTGCTCGAGAGCGGCGATCCCGCGACCGCCGTCGCCTCCCTCGAGAAATCCCTCGAGCTGGATCCCAAAAACGTGCAGGCGTACAGCAACCTGGGGAACGCCCTGGTGGCCAGCGGACGCGGCGACGAGGCCATGAAGCACTACCGCGAGGCCCTTGAGCTAGACCCGGATTTTGCCGAGGGCCGCTACAACCTGGCCCGCCTGCTCAGCCACCTCGGACGCGGCGACGAGGCGATCGAGGAATACCTCAGGGTGGTGAAGGCCGACGGCGACTTCGCCGAGGCGCACTACAACCTGGCGAACGCCCTGGCCCGACGCGGAGATTTGGAGCGCGCGGTGGCCCACTACCGCAGCGCCCTGCGCACCCAGCCCGAGGCGGGCACCCACTTCAACCTCGCCAACACCCTCACTCAGCTCGGGCGGGCAGGCGAGGCCGTCGCCGAATACCAGCACGCCATTCGGGTGGATCCGAGCTTCGCGCCGGCGTACCACAACCTAGGCGCCGCGCTGTACGAACAGGGACGCCTGCAGGAGGCCCTCGACCTCTTCGCCGCCGCCGTGGAAGTCGAGCCGGGGTACGGTGACGCACACCGTAACCTGGGGCTGCTGCTTCGCCAGCTGGGCCAAACAGAGCGCGCCGAGCACCATCTCGCCGAGGCCCGCCGGCTGGCGAGCTGAGGCGGGACGGCCGGCCCGGCCTCGCGGCGCAGACCGCGAGCGCCGGGTGGCGAGGCAGACGAACCGAGATCACGCAGCCGGGGCCGAGCCCCCGGCTGCCGTGCGGAGCTGCGCGCGTCGAGCTCGAGCGGGATCCGGGCTCACCGGGCCTCACTCGGTGAACGCCGGGGCCGGCAAATCTGAAGATCCCTCGAGGGCGAAGGTGCGCCCACAG
>JBCCLG010000500.1:0-4741 GCA_039027015.1 Acidobacteriota bacterium
ATGCTGGAGCTGAGCATGGATTTGGAGGCGGATTTGGGGATCGACTCGATCAAGCGGGTGGAGATCCTGGCGGCGTTTCAGGATCGGGTTCCGGACCTGCCGGAGATCGATCCCGCGCCCCTGGGCACGCTCAAGACCCTGGGGGCGATCGTCGACCACATGCGCGAGCTTTCGGGCAGCGGCCCGGCCGCTGCGACCGCCGCCGAGCCCGCCGCCGAGCCCGCGCCCGCGGCGCTCGATCTCGAGGCTTTGATGCTGGAGGTGGTGGCGGAGAAGACCGGCTATCCGCCCGAGATGCTGGAGCTGAGCATGGATTTGGAGGCGGATTTGGGGATCGACTCGATCAAGCGGGTCGAGATCCTGGCGGCTTTTCAGGATCGGGTTCCGGACCTGCCGGAGATCGATCCGGGTCCGCTCGGCACGCTCAAAACGCTGGGAGCGATCGTCGACCACATGCGCGCTCTCTCGGGCGCTCCCGAAGCCCCAACTCAGAAATCCGAAGCGCCGCAATCGGAGCCCGCAGAGCCTGAAGTGCCGGAGGCCGAAGCGGCGCCAAGCCTCGCCCGCAGCTCGCGCTACGCCCTGGAGGCGGTGCCGGCGCCGGCCCTGGGCTTAGCCCTCCCCGGGCTGCTCGGCGAAACCGAGCCCGTGCTGGTTCAGGGCGGCCCGCGGGCCCTCGCCGAGGCGCTGGTCGAGGCGCTCGGCGAGCGCGGCGTCGCCGCCGAGCGCGCCGAGCGGGTGCCCGAGGGGGCCAGGGCCGCGATCTACCTCGGCGCCCTCTCCGAAGCGAGCGACGAGGAGGCCGAAATGGCGGTCAACCTCGAGGCGTTTCAGGCGGCGCGCGCCCTGGCGCCGCGCCTCGGCGGCGAGGGCGGCGGACTCTTCGTGACCGTGCAGGATACCGGCGGACGCTTCGGCGTCCCGGAGAACGGCGGCGAGGCCGCGGCCGCGGGCAGCGCCTGGTCGGCGGGCCTGCCGGCCCTCATCAAGACCGCGGCCCAGGAGTGGCCGCACGCCGCGCTGCGGGCCATCGATCTCGAGCGTTCGGGCCGGTCGCCCGAGGCGCTGGCGTCGGCGCTGCGCGACGAGCTGCTCGAGGGCGGCGGCGACGAGCTGGAGATAGGCCTCGGGGCCGACGGCGTGCGCCGCACCCTGCGCAGCTTCGAGGCGCCCGTGGAGCGCGGCGAGAGCGCCGCCATCGAGCCCGGTGACGTGGTGGTGGTCTCGGGCGGCGCCCGCGGCGTCACCGCCGCCTCCATCATCGCCTGGGCCGGCGAATGCCTGGGCCGTTTCGTTCTCCTCGGGCGCACCGAGCTGAGCGACGAGCCGGCGGCCTGCGCCGGCGTCGAGGACGACGCCGGTCTCAAGCGCGCCCTGCTCGAGGACGCCAAGGCGAGGGGCGGCGGCCTGCCGAGCCCGGCGGAGCTGGGCAGCCGAGTGCGCGCCATTCTCGGCAATCGCGAGATCCGCCAAACGCTCGCCGCCATCGAGCGGGCGGGCGGCGAGGCGCGCTACCTGCCGGTGGACGTCACCGACGCCGCAGCCCTGTCGGCGGCCCTCGAGGAGGTGCGCGCCGAGTGGGGGCCGATCGCCGGCCTGGTGCACGGCGCCGGCGTGCTCGCCGATCGCTTTATCCACGACCTCACCGACGCGCAATTTCTCAAGGTCTTCAATACCAAGGTCGGCGGCCTGCGCGCCCTTCTGAACGCCACCTCGGGCGATTCCCTCAAGGTGCTGTGCTTCTTCTCGTCGGTGGCCGCGCGCTGCGGCAATCGCGGCCAGGCGGCCTACGCCATGGCCAACGAGGTGCTCAATAAAGTGGCCTCCCAGGAGCGCGGCAGGCGCCCGCGGGCGCTGGTGAAGTCCCTCGGCTGGGGGCCGTGGGACGGCGGCATGGTGAGCCCCGAGCTCAAAAAGCACTTCGCGGCCCTGGGCGTGCCCATGATCTCCCTCGAGGAGGGCGGGGCGATGCTGTCCGCCGAGCTGCACGGCGCCCAGCCCGCCCAGGTGGAGCTGGTGCTGGGCGGTGAGCCCAAGGCCGAGGCGCTGCTCGGCGCCGAGGGCGAGCCCGGGACCCTGCGCCGGCACCTGGTGGTGAACCGCGCGAGCCACGGCCACCTCGCCGGCCACGCGATCGCCGGCACGCCGGTGGTGCCGGTGGTGCAGGCCGTCGAGTGGCTGACCCGCATGGCCCAGGCGCACGGCTTTGGCGCGGGCGGCTCGGTGGAGATCGCCGGCCTCAAGGTGCTGCGGGGCATCCGGCTGGAAGACTTCGCCGGCGAGGGCGCCCTGCTGACCCTCACCGGCCGCGAGGCCCCGGGCGGCGAGCTGACCGTGGAGATCCTCGGCGCCGACGGCCTGCCGCACTACCGCGCGGTGGCCCGGAAGGCGAGCTCCGGGGAGCCCGCGGCGGCGCCCGATCTCGAGAACGGCGCCGCCCTTGAGGGCTGGGACGAGCGAGCGATCTACGACGGGGAGGTGCTCTTTCACGGCGAGGAGTTCCAGGTCCTCGAGGAGATCGAGGGTCTCTCGGAGACCGGCGCCAAGGCCCGGCTGCACGGCCTCGCCGGCCGCCCCGGCTGGGCCGACGGGCCGTGGCAAATAGACGTCGCCCTGCTCGACGGCGGTCTCCAGCTGGCCGTCCTGTGGGCGCAGCGGGTGCTCGGCAGCGCGACCCTGCCGACCTCCATCGCCAGCGTGCGCACCTTCGCCGACGCGCCCGCGCCCGGCGCGCTGCGCTGCGTGGTCGAGGCCGTGGAGACCCGCGCCTCGCGGGCCGTCTCGAACGTCGTCTTCACGGGCGCCGGCGGCCGCCGGGTGGCCGAGCTCGTCGGAGTGGAAACGCACCTGCGTCCAGATCTCGTGGCCTCGCGGCCGTCCGCCGAGCCCGCGGACGATAGGGTGATTCACTGATCGCCGCCGGAGAGCCGCGAGCCATGGCCGACCGTCTGCAAGCGACCGCCCGGGGGACCCGCGAGAAGGCCTTTTCGCCGATCGCCGTCGTCGGTCGCTCCTGCCTTCTGCCCGGCGCCGCCTCGCCCGAGGATCTTTGGCGCCTGGTGA
The DNA here is from genome assembly GCA_039027015.1 of Acidobacteriota bacterium. GTDB lineage: Bacteria > Acidobacteriota > Thermoanaerobaculia > Multivoradales > J023 > JAUIJL01. The sequence goes on from JBCCLG010000500.1 coordinate 3,064, forward strand.
GCGAAGGGCGCAGCGCCATCGGCCGCGTGCCCGAGGGGCGCTGGCGCCTCGATCCCGAGGACGTGCGCTGCGCGCCCGGCGGCGCCGATTCCCAGGACCGCACCTGGTCGGATCTCGGCGGCTACGTCCGCGGCTTCGAGAAGATTTTTGAGCCCTCGGGCTTCGCCGTGCCCGAGGAGCGCCTCGCGGGGCTCGACGAACTCTTCCTGTGGACCCTCCACGCCGCCCGCCAGGCGCTGCGCGACTCGGGCGACGCGGCGGACGGCGGGGCGGCGCGGCCGCGCACGGCGGCCATCTTCGGCAACCTCTCGTTTCCGAGCCGGGAGATGAACGCCTTCTCGGAGAGCGTGTGGTTCGGGGATCGTCCGCGGCCCCACGCCTTCAACCGCTTCACCTCCAGCGGCCCCGCGACCCTGCTCGCCGAGGCCCTTCGCCTCGGGGGTGGCGCCTGGTGCCTCGACGCCGCCTGCGCCAGCTCCCTGGTGGCCATCAAGCTGGCGTGCGATCGGCTGCACCTCGGCGAGGTCGACCGCGTGCTGGCCGGCGCCGTCAACCGCACCGACGACCTTTTTATTCACGTCGGCTTCTGCGCCCTGCAGGCGATGAGCCGCGCGGGCTGGAGCCGGCCGTTCAGCGCCGAGGCCGACGGCCTGCTGCCGGCCGAGGGCGCCGGATTCGTGGTGCTCAAAAGGCTGCAGGACGCGCTGCGCGACGGCGACACCGTGCACGGCGTGATCCGCGGCGCCGGCCTCTCGAACGACGGCCGAGGTCAGGGTCTGCTGGCGCCCTCGACCGCCGGCCAGGAGCGCGCCCTGCGCGCAGCCTACGCCGGCTCCGGCGTCGATCCCTCGGAGGTTTCGCTCCTCGAATGCCACGCCACGGGAACGCCCGTGGGCGACGCCGCCGAGCTGCGCAGCTCGGCGGGCGTTCTCGGCCGCGAGAACGGCCAGCGGCTGCCCATCGGATCGCTCAAGTCGAATCTCGGCCACCTGGTGACGGTGGCCGGGGTCGCCGGCCTGATCAAGGTGCTCGAGGCCATGAAGCACGGCGTTCGGCCGCGCACCCTGGGCTGCGAAAACCCCCTGCCGGAGATCGCCGACTCGCCCTTCCGGCTGCTCGGCGAGGCCGAGGCCTGGCCGAGCGACGGGCCGCGAATCGCCGGGATTTCGGCCTTCGGCTTCGGCGGCAATAACGCCCACCTGGTGGTGCAGGAGCCCCACGACGCCATGGCGAACCTGCCCTGCCGCGATCCCCAGGCGGCGGCCGGCGACGAGATCGCGGTGGTCGGAATCGGCCTCACGGTGGGCCCCGTGCACGGAAGGGGCCCCGCTGCCGATCTTCTGGAGTCAGGCGGCTCGGCGGTCGCGCCGGGAGCCGAAGGCGCCGGCCTTGAGGCGCGAGCCGAGAGCGTGGAGGTCGCCCTGGGCGGCCTGAAGTTTCCGCCGCGCGATCTGCAGCAGTCCCTGGCGCAGCAGGTGATGCTCCTCGAGACCGCGCGCGAGGCGGCCCGGGACGCCGTCACCTCCGGACCCGGCGGCGAGCTGCCCGAAGCGCGGCGGCTGGGCGTGGTGATGGGCATGGAAGCCGATCCGGAGATCGGCCGCTACGGCGCCCGCTGGCGCATGGCCGAGCGCGCCCGCTCCCTCGACCCGTCGCCGCCGGAGGGCTGGCTCGAGGC
>JBCCLG010000501.1:0-4734 GCA_039027015.1 Acidobacteriota bacterium
ATGACCGATCTTGGAGCCACGCTGCGCAATCTCCAGCAGCCGCGGGAGGCCCTCGAGCTTTTCAAGCGGGTTTCGGACCAGCGCCCTGATCACTGGCAGGCGCTGTTCAATCAGGTGCTGATCCTGGCCTTTGACCTCGGCGATCTCGACTCCGCGGGCGTGGCCCTCGACTCGCTGAGGTCGCTGCAGCCCACCAATCCAGACGTTCAACGCCTGGCGACGGAGGTCGAAAAGCTGAGGGCCTCCTGAAGTGAGCGCGGCCTCGGGGCCTGGTAAAGCCCTGACAGGAGACCTCTTCGCAGACCAGCCCGCCCCGCAGGAGGCGACCAGGTCTCCGCAGGAGTCAACGGCCGCCCCGGTTGACCAGCTCTTCGCGCTCGTTGCCGTTCCTTTGCCCCTGCCGGAGCCATTGACGTATGCCGTTCCGGAGGCCCTCGCGGCGGACCTCGAGGAGGGCTGCCGAGTCCGGGTCGAGGTCGGTAGAAGACGGGTCTTGGGGGTGGTGGTGGGCCTGCTCGAGGACCGCCCCGACTTTGCCAAGATCAAAGAGATCTCCGAGGTGCTCGACCTCGAGCCGGCCGTTCCTCGGGAGCTACTCGACCTCGCTCGCTTCGCCGCTGACTACTACCTGGCTCCCATCGGCGAGGCTGTACGGCTGACGGTTCCCGCCGATTTGCCGCCTTGGGGAGACCGGCGCATCTCCCTCACCGACGCCGGAGCCCTGGCGCCCAGGCGTGAGGAAGGCGAGGCCGCGGTGCTCGATTTTCTGATGGAGCACCGGCGGTGCCGCCTGGCCGAGCTGCGCGCCGGCGTGAGCGCGGCGGCCGGGGCGCCGGCCGCCCGCGGGCTGGCGCGCCGCGTTGAGACCTTGGCGCGCCGCGGCTGGGTCTCGGTGGAGGAGCCCGGACGACGCTTCGGCTCGCGCTATGTGCGGGCGGTGGAGCTAGCCCCCGGCTCGGTGGAGGCTCACCGTGAGCGCGCCCGCTCGGCCCAGGGCAAGGCGGTGGTCGATCTCCTCAAGACCCTGGGCCGTCCCGCGACGGTGCGCGACGTGACGGGGTCGGTGGGCTGCGGCGCCGGGGTGATCCGTCGCCTGGTGCAGCTCGGCATCGTGCGGGAATTCACTCAGCCTGCGCGGCTCGCCCTCGACCGCCATCGGCTGAGCGTCCCGGCTGACGGCGAGGTGAAGCGGCTGATCCTGAGACCCGATCAGGCCGAGGCCGTCAGGACGCTCGAGCAGGGCCTCGAGGAGAGCGCCTACCTGCCGTGTCTGCTCTTCGGCGTCACGGGCTCCGGAAAGACGGAGGTTTATCTGCGCGCCGTGGAGAAATGCCTGCAGCTGGACCGCGGGGCGATTCTCATGGTTCCCGAAATCGCCCTGGTTCCGGCGCTCGCCAGCGCGGTTCGTCAACGCTTCGGCCAGCAGCTGGCGCTTCTGCATTCGAACCTCGGCAGCGCCGAGCGCCAGCAGGAGTGGGAGCGCATCCGCCGAGGCGAGGCGCGGGTGGTTCTCGGCCCGCGCTCGGCACTCTTTGCGCCGGTCGCCAGACTCGGTCTGGTGGTGGTCGACGAGGAGCACGACAGCGCCTATAAGCAGGACCGATCGCCGCGCTACAGCGGCCGCGACATGGCGCTGTGGCGCGCGCGCGAGGCCGGGGCCGTGGCCGTCTTGGCCTCGGCGACCCCGAGCCTCGAGAGTCGCTACAACGCCGCCGCCGGCAAGCTCAAGACCCTGCGCCTCACGGAGCGCGCGGGCCACGGAGCCATGCCGGAGGGCATTCTGGTGGACCTGCGCAAGGAGAGCGCCGAAAAAGAGAGCGGCGAGATCTACTTCTCCGGCCGCCTGCTTCAGGAAACGCGGCGCGCCCTCGAGGCCGGCGATCAGGTGATCTTTTTGCGCAACCGGCGGGGCTACGCGCCGGTTCTCCTTTGCCGCGCCTGCGGCGAGGACTTTCGATGCCCGGACTGCGGCCTGGCCATGACCTTCCACCTGAAGGGAGCCCATCTCGCCTGCCACTATTGCGGCTATGAGGTGCCTGCGCCCCGCCGATGCCCGGCCTGCGACGAGGCGTCCCTCGAGCCGATCGGCGCCGGCACGGAGAGGGTAGAGGAGCGCTTTCGCGAGCTCTTCCCAGGGGTTGGCGTCGACGTTCTCGACGCTGACGCCAGCCGCCGCGCCGGCGGCGCCGCGGCGGTTCTAGAGCGCTTTTCGCGCGGCGAGAGCCAGGCGCTCATCGGCACTCAGATGGTCGCCAAAGGGCACCACTTTCCGCGGGTCGCCCTGGCCGCCGTGCTCTTCGCCGATACCTATCTCAAATTTCCCGATTTTCGGGCGGTCGAGCGCACCTACGCCCTCTTAACTCAGCTCGCCGGCCGCGCGGGGCGGGGAGATCGCCCCGGCAAGGTGATCATCCAGACCTACCACCCGACCCACTACGCCATCGAAGCCGCGCTGGCCCATGACGACGCGATTTTTGCCCATCAGGAAATGCGCTTTCGCAAAGTTTTCGGCTATCCCCCGTTCTCGCGCATGGTGCTCGCCTTGGCGCAGAATAAAGTCGCCCGAACCGCAGAAGAAGCTCTCAAAAGCCTCGCCACAGCCCTGCGCCAGGATCCTCGCAGCCGCGAGGTTCGCCTGCGCGGGCCGGTGCCGGCACCGTTCGAGCGCCTGCGCGGCAAGTGGCGATTCCAGCTGGTGCTGCGGGGGCCCTCGGGCAGCCGCCTGAGGCGTTTGGTAGGGGACGCCTACAGCACTCTCCCCGCCGCCCAGCGCGCCGATTTAACCCTCGATGTCGACCCTTACGACCTGCTGTGAGGCTCCGTTTTCGGCGGCTTCGGCCACTTGCCCGCCCTCGATTGACGGGCACAAGACCCTCTGCTAGCTTCCCCGGCGATGTCCAGCCCAGATAGCAATTTCGAGCAGCCGCTCATCGAGCTCCGTCAGCGTATCGCCGAGCTCGAGAGCTTCGATGGAGGCGGCCACGAGGCCGAGATCGAGAAGATTCGGCGATCTCTCGAGAAGAAGACGCGGGAGGTCTTCTCGCGGCTCGATAACTGGCAGGTCACCCTCCTGGCGCGCCACAACGAGCGCCCTTTTACCCTCGACTACGTGGAGCGCCTGACCGAAGGCTGGGTGGAGCTACACGGCGACCGAGCGTTCTCGGACGACCCCGCCATCGTCGCCGGCCTGGCGACTTTTCGCGGCCGCTCGGTGGCCATCGTAGGCCATCAAAAAGGCCGCAGCACGCGCGGCAGAATCCTGCGCAACTTCGGCCAGCCGCGCCCCGAGGGCTATCGCAAGGCCCTGCGCATATTCCGCCTTGCAGAGCGCTTTGGACTGCCGGTGCTGACTTTCATCGACACCCCCGGCGCCTATCCCGGGATCGGCGCCGAGGAGCGCGGCCAGGCCGAGGCGATCGCCCGCAACCTTATCGAGATGGCGGCCCTCAAGGTGCCTATCCTGGTGACCGTGACCGGCGAGGGCGGCAGCGGCGGCGCGCTCGCCCTCGGGGTTGGGAACCGGGTTTTCATGCTGCGCTACTCGGTGTATTCCGTGATCTCTCCGGAAGGCTGCGCGGCCATTCTGTGGAAAGACCAGAATCGCAAGGCCGAAGCCGCGACGTCGCTCCGCCTCACCGCCTCGCAAATCGCCGAGCTGGGCATCGTCGACGAGCTGATCGAAGAGCCCCTCGGCGGCGCGCATACCGATCCCGAGCTGGTGTGCCAGCGGGTCGGCGACGCCCTTGAAAAGGCGCTCCAGGAGCTCGAGGGGCTCTCGGGCGAGGAGCTGGTGGCCGACCGCGCTCGCCGCTTCCGCACCATGGGGGTCTTCGAGGGGACGGCCTTCTGACGGGCGCCGCGAGCTCAGCAGCGGCGGTCGAGACCACCAACGTATGGCGAGAGGCCGAACCCGGGCCGTCCCTCGACGCGCTGGTCGAGGCGGGCCACCCGCTCTGGCTAGCCCGGCTGCTCAGCAGGCGCGGGGTCGACTCGGCCGAGGCGGCGCGGCGGTTTCTTGAGCCGAAGCTCGAGCATCTCCACGACCCCTCGGGCCTCGCCGGCATGGAGGCAGCCCTCGAGCGCCTGGGCCAGGCGCGCGAGGCGGGCGAGAGGGTGGCGATCGTCGGCGATTACGACGTCGACGGCGTAACAGGAACGGCCATGCTGGACGCCGTGCTGCGCGCCTGCGGCCTCAAGACCCTGCCGATCCTGCCGCACCGCATGCGCGACGGCTACGGCCTCCAGGCGAGCCACGTCGAGCGCGCCAAGGCGGAGGGCTGCTCGCCCCTGGTGACCGTGGACTGCGGGACCACCGCGCGCGCCCAGGTCGAGCTGGCCCTCGGCGAAGGCCTCGGGGTGATCGTCACCGATCACCACCTTCCCGGGGACGCCGCGCTGCCGGCAGAAGCGATGCTGATCAACCCGCGCCAGGAAGGGTGCGAGTATCCCTGCGAGGATCTCTCGGGGGCGGGCCTCGCCTTCAAGCTCGCCCTGGCCTTCGCCGAGAGAAGCGGCCGGCCGGTGGATCCTCGCCTTCTGCTGCGCATCGCCTGTTTAGGGACGATCGCGGATCTGGTTCCCCTGCGCGATGAGAATCGGGTGATCGCCGCCCTGGGCCTGCGCGAGCTGGAGCGCACCCGATCGCCGGGACTCAGGGCCCATCAACAAGATGATCTCCGATACCATAGTCATAGTCACTGCACCTTCTCTGAAGCAGTGGCCAGAAGATTGCCC
>JBCCLG010000502.1:0-4728 GCA_039027015.1 Acidobacteriota bacterium
CCGAAGTGGAGCACGTGGTGCAGGCGATCGCGCCCGGCGCCGACCTGCGCCGCGAGCTGGCCATGCCCGCCGAGGAGCCGTGCCTGCAGCTGATGCGGCGCACCTGGAATCACCGGCGGGTGGTGACCTACGCTCTTCTCACCTACCCCGCGAGCCGCTACCGCCTGGGCGCCCGCTATCCGCACCGAGATTCCTGATCGACCCCGCCTTCATCGAGAGAGAAAGAGAACACGCCATGCCTTCGAGACACGACGCCACCAGAGTCCTGCGCGCCCCCCGCGGCTCCGAGATCAGCTGCAAGAGCTGGCTGAGCGAAGCGGCCCTGCGCATGCTGCTCAACAACCTCGATCCCGACGTCGCCGAGAGCCCCCACGAGCTGGTGGTCTACGGCGGCATCGGCCGCGCCGCGCGCGACTGGCCGAGCTTCGACGCCTTGACCGCCGCCCTGCGCCGCCTCGAGGACGACGAGACCCTCCTGGTGCAGTCGGGCAAGCCCGTGGGCCTGTTCAAAACCCACGCCGACGCCCCCCGGGTGCTGATCGCCAACTCCAATCTGGTGCCCCAGTGGGCGAGCTGGGAGCACTTCCACGAGCTCGACCGCAAGGGCCTGATGATGTACGGCCAGATGACCGCCGGCTCGTGGATCTACATCGGCACCCAGGGCATCGTGCAGGGCACCTACGAGACCTTCGTCGAGATGGGGCGCCAGCACTTCGCCGGCGATCTCGCCGGGCGCTGGATCCTGACCGCCGGGCTGGGCGGCATGGGCGGCGCCCAGCCGCTGGCGGCCACCCTCGCCGGCGCCTCCATGCTGGCGGTGGAGTGCGACTCCGAGCGCATCGACTTTCGCCTGCGCACCGGCTACGTCGACAGCCGCTGTGAGGACCTAGACGAAGCCCTCGAGCGGGTGCGCGCGGCCTGCGAGGAGGGGCGGGCCAAGTCGGTGGCGCTGCTCGGCAATATGGCCGAGGTCCTGCCCGAGCTGGTGCGCCGCGGCGTGCGCCCGGACGCCCTCACCGACCAGACCTCGGCCCACGACCCGATCCACGGCTACCTGCCCGCCGGCTGGAGCGTCGAAACATGGCGCGAGAAGCGCGAGAGCGCGCCCCACCAGGTGGACGCGGCGTCCCGGCAGTCGATGGCCGAGCACGTGCGCGCCATGGTGGCCATGCAGGACGCCGGGGTGGTGACCTTCGACTACGGCAACAACCTGCGCCAGAGGGCCTTGGACGCCGGGGTGCAGCGCGCCTTCGACTTCCCGGGCTTCGTGCCGGCCTACATCCGGCCTCTTTTCTGCCGCGGCATCGGTCCCTTTCGCTGGGTGGCTCTCTCGGGCAATCCCGAAGACATCTACCGGACCGACGAGAAGGTCAAGGAGCTGATTCCCGACGACCCGCACCTGCACCGCTGGCTCGACATGGCCCGGGAGCGCATTCACTTCCAGGGCCTGCCGGCGCGCATCTGCTGGGTGGGTCTCGGCCAGCGCCACCGCCTCGGCCTGGCGTTCAACGAGATGGTGCGCCGCGGCGAGCTGGAGGCGCCGGTGGTGATCGGGCGCGACCACCTCGACTCAGGCTCGGTCTCGAGCCCCAATCGCGAGACCGAAGCGATGAAGGACGGCAGCGACGCGGTGTCTGATTGGCCGCTCCTGAACGCACTTCTGTCCACCGCCGGCGGCGCCACCTGGGTGTCGCTGCACCACGGCGGCGGCGTCGGCATGGGCTACTCCCAGCACTCGGGCCTGGTGATCTGCTGCGACGGCAGCGAGGCCGCCGACGCGCGGCTCGAGCGCGTGCTGTTCAACGATCCGGCCACCGGCGTCATGCGCCACGCCGACGCCGGCTATGACGAGGCCAAGGAGTGCGCCCGCGAGCACGGTCTCGACCTCGGTGGCATCGATATTTCGGCCCGCGCCGCCGGCTGAAGCGAGTCTAGGCAGAGGCGTCGCCGCCGCTCTCGGCGCGAAACAGAATCTCCTCGAACGGCACGCCGGCCAGGCTGCCGAAGAGCTCGTGGGACGAGAGCCGCTTGCGGCCGAGGCGCGGCGAGGTCAGGCCGGTGAGAAAGCGCGCGAAGGACCGCGGGTCGCCGAGGGGATCGGCGTGCGCCCGGCGCACCTCCTCGGCGCGCTGCCACAGCTCCTCGTCGACGGCGGCGCGTCCTGAGACTTGAGGCAGGATCGCCGCCTCCCCCGAATCGCACCAGGAGCAGTGGCCGCAGGGGCCCTCGAGCTGCTCCCCGAAATGGGCGCAGAGATGGGCGCTCAGGCAGCCGTCGTGGGTCACCAGCTCCAGCACCTGCTCGAGGCGCTCGATCTCGCGCTGCTCATAATCCGCCGCCTGCTCGGCCAGGGTCATGGCCAGGTCCGCCTCGTCCTCGGGCCGGCGCAGCACGGTGTAGCGGTGGCGCACCCCCGAGGCCTCCACCTCGAGCCAGCCCTTCTCGCCCAGATAGTCGAGGGCCTTCATCAGGCGATCGCGAGGCTGCCCCAGGTTGCGCGCCGCGGCGTCGAGGTCGACGCTCAGCCACGTGCGGCCCTTCTTGGCCTGGCGGAAGAGGTCGGCCAGAAGAGCGCGGCGCGAGCCCTCGAAGCGGTCGAGAATTTCCCGCGAGCTCACCAGGGGCTTAAAGCGGTAGCTGGCGTAAAAGGGCGTTCCGGCCTCGAGATAGCCGTGCAGCTCGAGCTGGGTGAGCAGGGTGCGGAGCACCAGAATGCGCAGATCGTGCCGGTTCGAGACGGTGGTGAGGGCCAGCTCGAGCTGCGGAGCGTCCGCCCGCTCGTCGCCGCCCTCGCCGCCTCCGCCGAACAGCTCCGACACCAGGCCCTCGATCGCCTCGAGGCTCGGGGTGTCGCCGTAAACGAAATTCTGCAGCACCGTCAGGTCGTCGGGACACGCCCACAGGGTGCAGGTCTAGGGTTCGCCGTCGCGCCCGGCGCGGCCGATCTCCTGGGCGTAATTCTCCAGACTCTTGGGCAGGTTGTAGTGGTCGACGTAGCGGATGTTGGGCTTGTCGATCCCCATGCCGAAGGCGATGGTGGCGACGATCACCAGCCCGTCCGAGGCGAGAAACTCCTCCTGCACGCGGGCTCTCTCGTCGGCCTTCATGCCGGCGTGGTAGTGCCGGGCCGGAACGCCCCCGTCGCTCAGCAGGCGGGCGACGCGCTCGGCGGTGCGCTGGAGGGTGACGTAGACGATGCCCGGCCCCGCGGGCCGCTCGCGCGCCGAGCGGACGAGAGCCCCGTCGCGCGTCCGGGCGTCCACCGGCGAGGAGCGCAGGTAGAGGTTGGGCCGATAGAAGCCGGTGACCGTGGCGTGCTCCTCGCGGATCTCGAAGCCTCGGCGGATGTCGGCGAGCACCTTGGGCGGCGCGGTGGCGGTCAGGGCCAAAAGGCGCTGCGCGCCGCAGCGCCGCGCGTAGACCGGCAGCTTGAGGTAGTCCGGCCGGAAATTGTGGCCCCACTCTGAGATGCAGTGCGCCTCGTCGACCGCGAAGAGCGCCACGCGCTGGCGCTCCAGGGTTTGGCGAAAACGCTCGTTGTTGAAGCGCTCCGGGGCGACGTAGAGAATCCTGAGGGAGCCGTCCCGCAGGCCGTCCATCACCGCTCGATAGCCGTCCTGGTCGAGGCTCGAGTCGAGCCGCGCGGCGCGGATGCCGCGCCTCTCGAGGGCGTCGATCTGATCCTTCATCAGGGCGATGAGAGGCGAGACGACCAGGGTCAGGCCCTCGAGGAGCAGGGCCGGCAGCTGGTAGCACAGCGATTTGTCGCCGCCGGTGGGGAAGACGGCGGCGGCCGAGTGCCCGCCGAGCAGGTGGCGGATGACCTCCTCTTGACCTTCGCGAAAGGAGCCGAAGCCAAAGCGCTCCTCGAGAACGAGCCTCGGATCGCTCATCGGCGCCCCGGAACTCGCCCGCCGCTCGCGGGCTGCCCGGCGCGCTTTGGAGGGGTCAAGGGCCGCTCCCTCCCTCGAGGCGGGGGCCCGCCGCCTGGGACTTCGGGGACGGCGACTTCTCGGCGGGCTGGCTGAAGAAGTAGCGCAGCAGAGTGCTCACGCGGGTCGGCGGCCGAGCGCCCAGGGTCCACTGGGGGAGACCCTCGATGGCGCCCTCGCTCCACGCCCGCGCCCTCTCGCCGTCGGGAACGATCAGGCCGAAGAAGGGATGGAAGCGCAGCCTCGAGCGCTCGATCAGGTCGCCGAAGAGGGCGAGCTCGGGATCTTCGCCGAGCCAAAGCAGAGCGCCGTCGCTCACCGAGAGGGTCTGCTCCATCTCCTGGGTCAGCCGGCCGTCGACCCGGCTCAGGTGAAGGGCGAGCTGTCCCTCTTCGGTCACCAGCACCAGGCGACCCTGCTGCTCCTCGGCGAGCTGAACGTTGAAGGCGTCAAAGGGCGGCTCGCGAAACGCTTCAAAGAGCCCGCGGAGCTTGGGCCACACGTCGGTCTCGGCGAGCAGATGGAGGGTGACCAGGCGGCTGTGGACGCCGCCGCTCTCGCGCGCCCGCTGCAGCAGGGCCTGGGCCGACAGCTCGACGCCCAGGGTGCTGCGAAGCTCCTGGGTGGTGGGCGGCAGGCTTTCGGGGTCGAGCTTTTGCTCCAGGTAGCCGTGCTTCACCAGCACCGCCAGAATCAGCCGCAGCTCCTGGGGCGGCGCGTCGATCTCGTGCTCCAGGTCGTGGAGGCGCACGGCGCGCCGGGCCTTGGCCTGGGCGATCACCTCGGGAAACGGCAG
>JBCCLG010000503.1:0-4719 GCA_039027015.1 Acidobacteriota bacterium
CCACCCCGGCGGGCTCTTTTGCGTTCGGTGCGCATCCGGTTTCGGGGCCTCGGATAAGCTTTGAGCGCCATGCACTACCCCAGAACCGACACCTACCTGCTGGAGCTGCGCCGCTCCCCCGACGAGCGGACGGTCGATCTTTCCTGGAACGACGGCGCCTCCGCCCGGGTGCCCTACGACATGCTGCAGGGCTTTTGTCCGTGCGCCCACTGCCGCGGTCATGAGGGCGGGGAGATCACCTACCAGCAGCCGTCCCGGCCCATCACCTCCCTCGACGTCGCGCAGGTCGGAAATTACGCCGTGTCGATCGCCTTCGCCGGCGGCTGCAATGCCGGCATCTTCCACTTCGATTTCCTGCGCGAGGTGTGCCGGCGCGAAGGCCTGCTGCAGCGCCCCGCCCTGGCCTGATCAACCCCACGAGTGCCATGAAGAAGATCACGACGTTCCCTGCTCCGATCGGTCCCCTCCCCGCGCTGCTCGCTGCCCTGGCATTGGCCCTTGCGCCCGCGCCGGGCGCTCCCCCCATCCTCGCCCAGAGCCTGTCGCCCCCGGGGCCCGACGCGCCCCCGCCGGAGCCCGCCGAGCACCTGCCGCCGCCGCCGCCGAGCCTGCCGACCGCCGACAACCTCGAGGATTTCGTCGACGCCATGCCGGTGAGCGAGCGCCTCGCCGACTGGCACGAGCGCTTCTCCTCAGAGCCCCACGTCGCCGGCACCGAGGGCGACGCCCGGCTGATCGACAAGATGGCGAGCTACCTCGAGGCCCTCGAGCTCGAGGTGGAGGTCCACCGCTTCAAGACTCTCCTCGCCATGCCCGAGCAGGCCCGCCTCGAGATCGTGGAGGCCCCCGCGCCGACCGTGGACGACGGCGTTTTCAGCGGCGGCAGCCCGACGCCGCTGCCCCTCGAGCTGCCCCTGCGCGAGGAGGCGATCGAGGAAAACCCGTTCTCGCGCCATCCGGATCTGCTGCCCGGCTGGAACGCCTACTCCGGCTCCGGCGACGTGCGGGCCGAGGTGGTCTACGCCAACTACGGAACCCGCCAAGACTTCGACCGCCTGGAAGCCCTGGGCGTCGAGATCGACGGCAAGATCGTCGTCGCGCGCTACGGGCGCAACTTCCGCGGCTATAAGGCCAAGTTCGCCGAGCAGGCGGGGGCGGTGGGCCTCATCATGTACACCGATCCCGCCGACTTCGGATACCGGCGCGGGCCGGCCTATCCCGAAGGCGGCTGGGCCAACAGCTCCTATATCCAGCGCGGCTCGATCCTGACCCTCGACTACCCGGGCGATCCCTTGACGCCCTTTGTCGAAGCCGCGGAGGAGGCCGAGCGGCTGGATCCGGCCGAGGTGGCCCTGCCGACGATTCCGGTGCAGCCGATCGGCTGGGGTCCAGCCCTCGAGATTCTGCGCCGCATGCGGGGCACCGTCGCCCCCGCGGAGTGGAGTGGCGGTCTGCCGCTCGCCTACCGACTCGAGGGCGGAGAGGAGCTGAAGGTTCGCTTGAGGGTGCGCCAAAAGCGCGAGCTGCGCGAGAGTGCCAACGTTCTCGCCATGCTGCCAGGCGCCACGTCGCCCGACGAGTGGGTGATCCTCGGCAGCCACCACGACGCCTGGAGCTTCGGCGCCGGCGACCCGAACTCCGGCTCGATTCTGGTCTTCGAGGCAGCGCGGGCCTTCGCAGCCGCCGCGGCCCAGGGCTTCAGACCGGCGCGCACCCTGGTTTTCGCCAATTGGGGAGCCGAGGAGTTCGGCATCATCGGCTCCACCGAGTGGGTCGAGGGTCGACGCCAGGAGCTGCTTGAAAAGGCCGTCGCCTACATCAATCTCGACGCTGCGGGTATGGGCAGCGTCTTTCGCTCATCGGCCTCGCCCTCCCTCAAGCGCGTGGTGGCCGAAGTCGCCCAGAAGATCCCCCAGACGGGGGCCGAGGAGGGCACCACGGTCCTCGACCGCTGGCGCGGCGAGCGGCCGGAGCCGAGCTTCGGCAACCTCGGAGGCGGCTCCGACCACGTGGGCTTCTACTGCCACGTCGGGGTGCCGAGCGTCGGCCTTTCGGTGGGCGGCAGCGAAGGCGTTTCGTACCACTCGAATTACGAGGACCTGCACTGGTATCGCCAGGTGGTGGGCGAGGACTACGAGGGCGCCCGCATGCTGAGCCGCCTGGTGGTCCGCCTCGCCGCCCGCCTCGCCGACGAGGCGCTCCTGCCTCTCGAGCCGGCGCGCTACGGCGTCGACATGCAGACCCACCTCACCGCCCTGCGCGAGCTGGCCGGACGCAACGGATCGACCCTCGACCTCTCGGTTTTCGACGACCTCGCGAGCCGAGCCGAGTCCTTTGCCCAGCGCGCCGATACGGTCGATCGCCTGGTGCGCGCCGCGGTCTCCGAGGGCCGAATGCAGGGCGACGCCCTGCGCAGCGCCAACACCCTCTACCGCCATCTCGAGCGCCGCTGGCTCTTCGCCTCGGGTCTGCCCGAGCGGCCCTGGTACCGCAACCTGTTCGCCGCCACCGACCCCGAGAACGGCTACGGCGCCTGGATGCTGCCGGGCCTGCGCTGGGTGATTCGCCGGCAGGCCGAGGACGCGCTGCCGACCGTGGTCGACGCCTACGCCAACGTGCTCGAGAATCTGCACGCCGCCCTCGACGATCTGGTGGTGCTGATTCCGCCGGATCCGGGCGACGACGCCCAAGAGGCCGGGCTTTGAGACGAGGCCCGCGCGGCGCGACCTCGCGTCTCGGCCTTCTCATCGCGACGGCGGCGGCGTGCGTCCTGCTGGCCGCGCTCCCCGCTGCGGCCCACCCCTTTGACGCCGACTACTACTCCTCCCGCGCCGAGGTCGTCGCCGGTCAAGACGGCCCGCGCTTCACGGTGATCGTCGAGGTTCCGACTCGGCGCATCATCGAGAACTTTCTCGAGCTTTACGGCGACCCCAGCTCCCTCGACGAGGAAAGCGACCGCCTGTTTCGCGAGCGCCAGTTCGCGACCCTCGCCTCTCAGCTCCGCCTCTTTCTCTCGGGGCGGGCGGTGGCCGGCGAGTGGCTGCCGGTGGAGGGCGAGTCCAACGGCCGCGGTACCGAGACCTTCTTCATCTACCTCCTCGAGTTCCACCCTAAGGATCCGGCGATCTTCGACGCCTCCCGCCTCAACGTGCGCCTCGACATGGAGGTTTTCCCGCGCGAGTTCATCTACCTTTCGGCGACCACCGACGTGCAGTCACCCTGGGTTCTGAGCGGCAACTCCGCCGAGAAGATCCTGGCCGCCTCGAGCGACGAGCTCTTCGATCCGGAGACCGGCCGCTGGAGCGTCGATCCGCGGCTGCGCCGGCTGAAGTTCCTCCTCGAGAAGGAAGCATCTGAGCCATGAGAGAACCCCGGACGACGGCTGCCGCAGGCGGACTTCTTCTGGGCCTGCTGCTGGTGACGGGACTCGGCTGCGGCAAGCGGACGGTGATTCTTCCGGACGCCGAGGTGCTCTCCCTCTTTGAAGCTCTGCATCGCCCCGTCTACGGCGTTTACGATCTAGGGCCCGACCGCGACCGGATCCACGATCTGCTCGCCGAGAGCTTCGATGGCGAGGCTTTGACCGAGCAGTATGTGGAGCACTTCACGACCCTCACCCGCATGGGCCTCGAGGAGACCGCGATCCGCGTGGTGCGGGTCGACTACGAGAGTCTCGACGTGGCCGCCAAAGGTGAGGGGCAGGCGAGCGTCGAGGCGGACTGGTCGGTGGGCGGCGTGGTCAGCCATCAGGAGCACCGGCACCTGCGGACCAACCGCTATCGCGCGCTCTACGACCTCGAGGAAACCGCGCGCGGCTGGCGCATCGTGGCCACTCACCTGCGCGATTTGCATCGGGTCAGGACCGGCTTCGACCTCAACTCCGCGGAGCTTCCGAAGTCGGCTGGCGGGCTCATGAGTCCCTTGGACATGCTGCGTGCTGGGCTTGGGGAGGAGCTTCCGGATGACGATCCGGAGCCCCCTCCGCCCGAGACTTTGGAGCCGGGTGACGGCTGATTCTCCGGCGGGCTTCTTCATCTTGCTCGGAGAGGGCGTTGCCGGATCGCGCCCTGCGCTGCGTCGCCCGGTGCTCTCCTCTCGGCCCCCTCAGAACTCGCTCGGCCAACCGACTGGATGATGAGGTCCCCCAAGGCGGTGGACCCTTCGCCACTCCGGGACCGCCCATTTCTGGAGTCCCTCCCGCGGCCCCTCCCGCCGTGTGTCCGCTTCCGCCTCCAAAGTTGGGACCGCATCGCTCATACAGGCTTCGGGGGGCCGAGAGGAGAGCCCCCGGCTCCTTGTCGCTCCGGGCTTCGGTCGCTGCGGTCGGAGTCCTCCCCGACAGTCAACGACGCCCGTTACCGCCAGCGAGGGACGATCTAGCAGCAGCCTCTCAACTCGAACTCGCGCGGAGTCTAGAAACTCGGCCGCGCCTCGGCAGGCGAGATCCCGACCCGAGGAGACGGCAGCGGCCTCCCGAGCGACCGAGGCGCGCGGGGATTTGAGCACGGGTCCGAATTTGTATGAGCGGTCGGTCTCATCTCTGGAGTCGTGCGAGGAATTCTGGTGTCCCGGGAAGGTCACGTGATTCGAGAAGGACTCAAAGCGGAGAAGAACGCGCCTCCTTGGCGGTCTCCGGCGTGAAGTCGGAAGCCCGGGCGAGTTTGAGGACCCGCGCGCAGAACCCCGCGCGCCGCCAGCGAGGGACGATTCAGCAGCGGC
>JBCCLG010000504.1:0-4711 GCA_039027015.1 Acidobacteriota bacterium
CTCAGCTTGATCGCGGTGCTGGATCTGTCTCTGACTGGATCACGCCGGCCATGTTGCGGCGCCCTCATGACCACCCCGCGTGTCCGAGGTACCGGTGCCGACGCCGGCCTGGTAGAAAATTGTAGGATGTACTACAGTTTTTGCCCGGAGGTCTTGTATGCAACACCAAATCAGTCTCCGAGAGGCGAACCAGCACCTGTCGCGCTACATCAAGATAGTCGAGCAGGGAGAAGAACTGGTGATCACGCGGCGCGGCAAGCCTGTTGCGCGACTCGTTCCCGTAACCACGAAGCCAGAGTTGAGTCCGGAGCAACTCGAGGCCCTTTCGCGTACGCGTGAGCGAATGCGTCGCGGTCGTGATCTGGGTGGCCGTATGCCGTCTCGGGAATCGCTGCATGAGCGTTGAGCGCTTCAGCCTCGACGCCAACGTTCTCTTCTACGCGATCGACTCGAATGATCCTCGACGCCACGAGATCGCGGCGGAGCTCATCGAGCACGCCGCCATGAACCACGACTGCATCGTCGCCTTGCAGGCATACTGCGAGTTCATCGCCGCCGCGACGCGAAAAGGGAAGATGAAGATCGAAGAGGCTGGCGCCCAGGTCACCGATTGGCAGGCACTCTTCACGACGGTCTATCCGACCCCGGGAAGCTTGCCGCAGGCCATTGAAGCCGTGGCCCAGCACAATCTTTCGTTCTGGGACGCGATGATGTGGTCCGTGGTGAAAGACAATGGCGGAACCGTCCTCCTGAGCGAAGATCTTCAGGACGGCCGCGGCCTGGCCGGCGTGCGGTTCCGCAACCCATTCACGAGCGGAGATCCGTTTCGTTCCACTCCCTAGATCGGACCTGACGGAAGTGCCCTTGCGTCAAAGTTGGACGGCGTTGGCACCCCGACGAAAGGTGGATCGGGATCCACCCGGGCGCTAATCCGCGGGCCGGCCAGCATGACGGCGCAGTCGAACCGGCGGTCGAAACCCAAGGAATTTGTGGCCGGAACTCGGTCACGGTGCAAGTGCTGGCAGAAGGAGACCTAGCGACCAGAATCATCCGGGCAGATGACTGAACGTCGCATCGAGACGATCTCCGTGCCAGTACCGCCCTGTCGAAAGGGCGGTTCGCTACTTGGGCTCCTCGATCCACCTAGGCTCGAGGAGCAGGCTTAGGCCCTCCAATACCCGGTAGAGCCTTTCGGCGGCCAAAGTACCAATGCGCTCGGTGAGCTCCGACTTGTCGACGGTCGAGATCTGCGAAATATTGACAACGCTCGCCTTCGGCAGGTTGGCTTCGCCTGCTTCGAGCAGGACGTTGCCGGGGGCCTCGGCCCACCTCAGGCTCGAAGTGAGGGAGCAAACCACGGTGGTGGCGATCGCGCTGGCGTTGAACACGTCGTTCTGTACGACGACGTGGGGATGTCGAAGAGCAGGACCTGAGCCGGAAGCGGAGCCGAGATCCAGCCAGTAGACGTCCCCCTGGCGGATCACCACTCTCCCTCGAGGCGCCGTCGGAGTCCGGCTCGATAGTGACGGCGTAGCTCACGCTGTGCCTCGTGTGCTTCGGTTTCGGCCGCGTGGACACGGTTGAGCTCGCTCAGCATTTGCCGGTTCTCGTGCCGCTCGACCAACTCCTCGGCGGCACGGGCTAAAAGGCGGCTTCGAGGAACGTGAAGCTCCGAAGCCAACTGATCGACCCGTTCGAGCAAGGCCTTGTCGAGGGAGATAGCGGTCTTGATGGCTGGCATAGGTAGCTCCAGGGGATCTTGGTTCCTGCAGGGATTAATACCGATCTTCCTACTGCGAGTATACCGGACGAGTTATGGCTGATGCGCCAACAGCCGAGAGGGCATCCTCGCGTCGATACTTCAGGACGTCCTCGTCCAGGCTCATCTACCCCGGTACAACCTCAGGATGTTGTGGCCAAGCGGGCGAGGGCACAACTCCTGCGCTCGCGCTGCGGGAACGGGCCTCTAGAGGCCCTAGTGGCCGCCCTCGCAGACGCCGCCGCGCCCCTCGCCATAGAGGAGGGGGCCGACGGCGATCGGACCCGGCGTTTCGATCGGGCCCGGCCCGCCGCTCACCGCGCTCCAGCCTTCGAGGCCGCTCTCGAAGTCGTCGCCGAAGACCCAGCCAGGAGCCTCCATCACCACGTCCACGCAGGCGTAGAAGGCCTCCGGACTGTCGCTGCGCTGCCACACGTGGTAGATCGTATGGCGTCCGGAGCGCGCGGGAAGCGGGCAGCGCATGCGGTAGACGTCGCCCACCTCCGGCAGGCTCTCCAGGGTCGCGGAGGTGAGGTGGCAGAAGGGCTGAACGCCCGGGCTTCCAGGGTCGGCGTCCAGGTCCTGCCAGGTGAGCGGCTGGCCAGAATCCCAGCCGTCGGGCGTGATGTAGAAGAGCATGTCGCGGGTGGCGTGCGGCGCCGAGGCGAGGTAGATGAACTCGAAGGTGCCGTCGGCCTCGGGCGCTACGGCGGTCCTTCGCCAGTCGTCTCTCACCAGGTCGAGGCCTCGATACTCCGGCCCGCCGCCGCTGCACAGCTCGCCGTCTGGCACTACGGCCTGGTGCTGGCCGTCGGCGTCGCCCTGGCGGATGCCCGCCCAGTCGTAGAGAAATTGCGGTGAGCCCGAGTCGGCGACCGCCGCCGCGCAGGCCGGATCCTGGGGATTCTCGGGAGAGTCGGCGAAGCGGCAGAGCAGGACCCGGCTCGGCGGCGTGTGGAGCGTGCCGTGGGCGAGGGCCGGCTGGGGGATTAAGGGAATCGAAGCCAGCACGAGCGAGCCGACGGCCACCCGTCGCGAGAGGAGAGAATGCGTGCGGTATCTAATAGCCATATCGCATTGTACGCATAAGTCAGGGCAAAGGCGATCCCGCCGCCGGTTTCAGTCTCGCGGGCTTTAAGATTCGAGGCTCCCGCCCGTCCGCCGAATCTCCGAGATCCATGCCCGTGACATCGTCCTCCAGCTCCGCCGCCGTTCTCTCCCGCGTCCTCAACGCCTATGAGATGCATCGCCAGGGCCTGGGCCTACTGCCTGCCCGCGGCGGCGAGGCCCCGCCGGGCGAAGCCCCGGCGTCGGCCATCTGGGTGGTAGCCCACGGCTCACCGCGACCGCTGCGCTCCTGCACCTGCCGCGGCAGCAAAGGAGGCAAGACCTGCGAGCATTTGAGGGCGCTCGGGCCCGGCACCCGGATTTTCGTGGAGGAGCTGGGGGGAGACTGGCGGCCGGCGTTCGAGCGCAGCCTGTGGCACCGCCTCGCCAAGCGCCTCTACGCCGGCAGCCAGCTGCCCACGGAGGCGGTTCGCATCCAGCGGATCGAGCGTCCGGAGAGCGGCGAGACCGCGATCCGGGTGCTCGACGCGTCGGGGGCCGAGGTCCTCGACTACCTCGACGCCTCGCCGGCCCGACTGGCGCTTTTGGAGCGCCTCGGCAAAATTGCCGCGGACGACGCCGCCCTGATCGACCGCGCCGCCCTCCTCGAGCGGCTGGCGATCTTCCAGGTCAGCGAGGCCGATCGTCTGATGGAAAAGCGCGGCGGCGTGCGCAGCCGCGGGCGCGAGTGGGAGAGCAGCTTTTGGTATCGCCTGGCGTATCACGCGGTGCGCTCCTGGGGGGACGTGGCCTGGAGCGCCGAAGACCCGGGTTTTGATCCCGGCGGCGCGGAGAGCGGCGGCACCTTCCACCCGGCGATCGATCGGGGCAGCGGCGCCTTCACCCTCAAGCACCGCCTGGCGAGCGGCCGCGCTACCGTGCGCATCGCCGTGCCGCGCAGCCGAGTGCAGGCCGTGCTCGAGCTGCTGGCTGGGGAGTTTCCGCAGCAGGCGGATCTCCAAATTCATCCGGTGCCTCTGCAGGCGCTATTTCGCGCCACCCACGAAACCGAGCTCGACCTGCGGGTGCGGCCGGTGCTGCGCATGCTCCAGGCCAACGGCGAGGAGCGCTTTTTCAGCCGCGACGATTTTGAGAAATTCCGCTACGGCAACCTCTACTTCATCCGCGAGCTGGGCGTGCTCGCCAAGCTGCCCAAGAAAGAGGATCTGACCCGCAGGTTTGAGGCGCCCCGCCGAATGCGCCTTGCTCGCTCTCAAATTCCCGCCTTTCTCGACGATCACGCCCCGGCCCTCGAGGGCGGAGCCCTGGTGCTCGACGCGCCGCTCCAGGGCCTCAAGATCTGGAGAAGCTACGATCGCGTGGAGGTCAGCGGCGAGCTCGCCGGCGACGAAGGAGCGACGGGCTCGGCCTCCAGCTCGACCTACCGGCTGTCGGTGACCTACGGCTTCGGCGATCAGTCCGTCTCCCTGGCCGAGCTGCTCCGGGCGCGGCGCGACAACCAGCCGTATCTCGAGACCGCCACCGGCTGGGTCGACCTGCGCTCTCCCGCCCTCGCCGAGCTGGCCCGCCTGGAGGAGAAGCTCGGCGACGGGGAGAAGGGCTCTGAGCTTGAGGGGGAGGACGACGACGGCGTCTTCTTGAGCGCCGGCGAGCTGCTCCGCTTTCAGGCGGCCGCGGAGCGCCCCCTGGAGATCTCGGGGACCGGCGAGGATCGCGGCAGCCTGCTGCGTCGCCTGCTCGATCAGCGTCCGCCCGCTCCTTTCGAGGCCCCCGACGGATTTTGCTCGGTGCTGCGGGACTATCAGCGCCTGGGGGTCGACTGGCTGCGCTTTTTGGCGGAACAGCGCCTGGGGGGTCTTTTGTGCGACGACATGGGCCTCGGCA
>JBCCLG010000505.1:0-4691 GCA_039027015.1 Acidobacteriota bacterium
CCGGCTGCTCGATCCCCTCGGCATGAGCCGCTCGAATACCTCGGTGGCGGACTCGGAGAAAGATGAGGATCACGCGCTGCCCTATCGTCAGGCCAAGGACCGCAGCCTGGAGCGCATCCCGTTTTTCCGCTCCTCGACCGTCGGCCCCGCGGGAACGGTCAACTCTTCGGCTCTGGAGATGGCACGCTGGCTGCGCTTCAACTTATCGTCGGGCACCTTCGACGGCGAGCGGGTGCTGGCGGAGGCCGCCATGGCGGAGCTTCACCGCCCGCACACCGTGATCGCGGCGCCGGGATCGGCCGCCGGCGTGCAGCAGTCGGCCTATGGCCTGGGCTGGTTCGTGGACGTCTACTCGGGACATCGCCGGGTCCACCACGGCGGCGCCATCGACGGATTCACCACCGACGTCGTCTTTTTTCCCGACGAGGATCTCGGGCTGGTCAGCTTCACCAACGCGGGCTCCGCCCTGCCGGTGCTCATCAACGGCATGATCGCCGGCCGTCTGCTGGACTTCGAGGACGAGCGCCTCGGCGCCGCGCTCGAGCAGATTCAGGCGGCGAGCGCCGCCGCCGAAGGGCAGGCCGAAGAAGAGTCCGAGAAGGATCCGGCGATTCGCGTGGCGGACACCAGCCCCTCCCGCGGCGCCGCCGCGCCCTACGCCGGCTCCTACGGTCATCCGGGGTACGGCACCCTGGTCATTTCCGAAGACGCCGGCTCCGAGTCCGAGGACTCTGGGGCCGCCGGCGAGCTTTCTTTGACCCTGCGCTACAACAACCTCGAGGCGACCCTCGAGCACTGGCACTACGACGTGTGGACCGTCGCCTCCGCGAGCCGGGAGATTTTCGAGAATCTGAAGGTTCTCTTCCGCTCGGATTTCGAGGGAGAGATTCACGAGCTGGTGATGCCCCTCGAGTTCACCGCCGCTCCCATCGTCTTCGCCCGCCAACTCGGCGAGGAGGAGTCGGGCGACGCCTTTCTCGAGCGCTTCGTCGGCGTCTATCGCCACGTCCAGGGTACCGAGGCGCGGCTGGTGCTGACCGCCGGTCAGCTGACGCTCAACCTGATGGGCCAGCCGCCCTACTCCCTGACCCTGGCCCCGTCCGGCCGCTTTCAGTTCGAGGGCTTTGCGGGCTTCAGCGTCGGCCACGCGGAGGACGCGGAGGGTAAAATCACCGGCATCACCATCTTCCAGCCCAACGGCGTTTTCGAGTTCGAGCGCATGCCGGACTGACGCTGAGCTGTGACTTCACCGAGGAGAAGGAACTATGAAGACGATCGACTCTCTGGTCTCCATGCGCCGCGCGCTCGAGAAGATGACCCGCTCGATGAGCGAGGAGGAGCGCCTCACCGTTCCCGAGGGCTTCAACAATCACGTGCTCTGGCACCTGGGCCACCTCGTGGTGACCCAACAAATGCTGTGCTACCAGCTGGGGGGCCTGAAGGCTGGGGTCGAGCCGGCCTGGGTGCCTCTTTTCAAGAATGGCTCAGCCCCCAGGGACTGGCCTTCCGATGCCGAGATCCCCAGCTACGAGACGCTGCTCGAGAGTCTCCACGAGCTCGCCGCGAAGACGCGCACAGACTATGACGCGGGCTTCTTCGCCGACTTCGTGGGCTTCGACACCGGCGTTGGCCCCAAGGTCGAGTCGATTGAGAATGCCCTCGTGTTCAACAATTTTCACGAAGGCCTGCACTTCGGCTACGTCATGGCCATGCGCCGCGTTCTGGCCTCCGGCGGCTGAGGCGGCGTTTGGCAGCCCAGCGAACCTGCGCCGCGTGTCAGTCCTGCTCGGGCCAGTGCCGGTACAGGCGCAGGTGGTGAATCAGAGCCCGACGGAGTCTGTAGGCCAGGCTGCCGGCGGCCTCCGAGGAGTTCAGCAGGCAGTTGACCTGCAGGTAGAACGCGACCTGGCCGTCGAGGCTCTTGACGTTGTCGGCCATTAGCGCGACGAAGGTTGCCCGGCGCGCGCCGAAGGGCAGGCGATAGATCGGCTCGAGGGGCTCGCACGGCGGCGCGGAGGCCTTGGCGAGGCGGACCAGCAGGATCCCCACCTCGTTCTCCAGCAGGTAGTCGCACGCGAGCTCGAGGTCGTCAAAGCGCTGGATTTCCACCATGCCCAGGGCCCGCAGCTGCTCCTCGATGCGCGCGTCCTCGCTCACGCCGAGCGAGACGATCAGCGCGGTTTGCGGCAGGTTGGCCATGAGCTGGCGGTCGACGCCGCGCAGGGGCTGCAGCTCCCGGGTCTCTTCCTCCGGGGCCGCCGCCGCGGGAGCCGCCGTCTCGGCGGGAGCCGCCGTCTCGGCGGGTGGAGCCGCCGCCGCGGGGGCCGGCGGCTCAGCGGGGGCCGGCGCGGCGGGCTGCGCAGAGGCCGCCGGGTCGACGGCGATTCGATAGCCGCAGGAAGGGCAGGTTATGGAGAACCGGCGATCCGGGATGCGGTCGTCGGGAAGCTCGAGGGATTTGGCACATTTGGCGCAGTTGATGAGCATGGCGGCTTGTGGCTCACTCGTGGGGCGGGATAGCAGCGGCGGCGGCGGGCTCGGGCACCGCCGATGGATCGAAGTCGGCCAGCTCTAGCTCGAAGTTGCCGGGGTTGGTGGCGTAGGCGAGGGCGATCTCCTTGCTCACCACGTGCTGGCGAACCATCCTCTCGAGCACGCCGTCGAAATCCTGCATGCCGTCCTGATCGCCGTCTTTGATGGCGTCGATGAGGGAGCGCCCGTCGCCCTCGCCTTTTTGAATGTAGTCGCGGGTGCGGAAAGTCGACTTCATGATCTCGATCGCCGCGGTGCGGCCCCCGCCCCGCTTGGGCAGGAGGCGCTGGCTGATGACGTATTTGAAGGTTTGGCCGAAGCGGGTGCGCACCTGCTGGTGCTGCTCGCGCGGGAAAACGCCGATCACCCGGTCGACGGTCTTCGAGGCGTCGATGGTGTGCAGGGTGGAGAGCACCAGATGGCCGGTTTCCGCCGCCTCGAAAGCGGTCTCGATGGTCTCGAGATCGCGCATTTCGCCCACCAGAATGACCTTGGGAGCCTGGCGCAGGGCGGCGCGCAGGGCGAGGGCGAAGCTCGGGCAGTCGGCGCCGACCTCGCGCTGATTGACCGTGGCCTTCTTGTTGGGGTGCAGATACTCGATCGGATCCTCGGCGGTCACCACGTGCACCGCCTGGGATTCGTTGATCTCGTTGATGATCGCCGCGAGGGTGGTGGATTTGCCGCTGCCGGTGGGTCCGGTGACCAGGACGATGCCGTTCTTGAGCTTGCACACGTTGCGCAGCTCCTCCGGCAGGCCAAGATCCGTGAGGCTCGGCACGCCGGTGGGGATGACCCGCAGCACGGCGGCCAGGCTGCCGCGCTGGTAGAAGATATTGACTCGGAAACGGGTGACCCCGGGAATGGCGTAGGAAAGGTCTACCGAGCCGTTCTTGGAAAGCTCGTCGAGGTGTTTCTTGGCGCCTTTCATGAGGCCCATGGCGATCGCCTCGGTGTGGTAAGGCGTCAGCTCTTGAAGGCCCTTAATATCCACCGAGACCAGCTGTCCGTCGACCTCTACCTGCGGCTTTTTGCCGGCGGAAATATTGAGGTCGGAGATGTTGGTGCCCGCTCTCAGCATGCGCAGGAGCAGGTTGTCGACCTTGAAATTGATCACCGAGGGTTTCCTCCAGATCCTCGTGTGGCCCGAGGGTTGGGCGGCCGAGCCGCCGGCTTACCCGACGCCCGAGGGTGCAGGTTAGCACCCGATGCGCAGGGGATCTGCACACGGGCAGGAATCGCCGGGTGCGATACTCCCGCCATGGGAAAAATGAAGGGTATCGGCATGATTCTCACCGTCAAGACGCTGCGCACCATGCGGGCCCGCAGCGAGCGGGTGCTCGAGCCTGAGCTGCTGCCTTTTCTCGATGAGAAGGTGCTGCCCTCAAACTGGTACGACGAGGACGATTTCATGGGCCTGCTCGAGGCGCTGGTGCGCATCCTGCCGCCGCAGCTGGATATTTGGGAGTGGGTGGGGGCCGCCGGGGCCGAGGCGGATTTCAACACGGTGTACTCGGCCTTCGTGCAGAAGGGCCGGCCGGAGTTTGCGATCTCGCGCTACCCTCGAATCTGGCGGCTTTACCACGACAACGGCGGTCTGGAGGTCAAGCTCGACCGCGACCGCGGCACGATCGACGGCACGGGCTACATGCTGCAGAATCCGAATTTCGCCCGGCTGCAGGCCGGCCACTTCCGCCGCCTTCTGGAGCTGGGCGGGGCCCGCGACGTCGCGGTTCGGCTGGTGCGCCCGGCCACCGGGAGCTCCCCGGGGCGCTGGGACCTCGCCTGGCAGGTGTAGAGCGCCTGGCCTGCCCGTTTGACGTCGCTATTCGCCGACCGGCGTCAATTTGGCAACCCGCCACCAGACGATCGCCACGCAGGCGGCCGCGGTCGCTACCAGGAGCGAGCGCGGGTCGAAGGAGGCCAGGCCGCCGAAGCCCAGGAAGGTCGAGGCGAGGCCGCCCACGAAGCCGCCGAGCATGCCGATGAGAAGGGCGCTCGCCGGGTGAGGCTTGGCGCGGCCCGGCAGGGTGAAGCTCGCGGCGACGCCGACCAGGGCGCCGATCAGCAGCCAGGAAACCAGTCCGAGAAGCCAGATGATCATGCCGCCGATCGTAGCAAGGGCGATGCCGAGATGGGCCGCGGGCCGGGCCCTCGAGGAA
>JBCCLG010000506.1:0-4678 GCA_039027015.1 Acidobacteriota bacterium
ACCGCCGCTACCGCTCGATCGATCGGCTGGGCGAGGATCTGGAGCGTTTTTTGGACGGTCGCCCGGTATCCGCCGTGCCCGACCGCTTCGCCTACCGGGCGGGTAAATGGCTGCGGCGCAACGCTCTGCCGGCGGCGCTCGGGGCCCTGGTGGTTCTGGCTCTGGTGGGCGGCTTCGTCGCCCGCACCCTGGAGGCGCAGCGCGCCGAGCAGGAGCGGGCGCGCGCCGAGGCCGAGCGGGAGGTGGCCACGGAGGTGGCGAGCTTCCTCGAGGGCGTTTTCGATTCGGCCGCGCCGGTCGACGCCTCGCGGCGCGACGTCAGCGCCCGCGACCTGCTCGACGCCGCGGCCCAGCGGACCGAGCAGCTCGAGGATCAGCCCCTGGTGCGCGCGCAGGTGCTGCGCATCATGGGGCGCTCCTACAAAGAGCTGGCGGTCTTCGACGAGTCCGAGCGGCTGCTGCGCCTCTCCTTGAGCGCCCTCGACCAGGCGCCCGAAGCCACCGCCGACCACCGCTATTTGGTGCACCAAAGCCTCGGCAATCTGCTCAAGGAGACCCAGCGCCCGGCCGAGGCCGAGGAGCACTTCCGCTCGGCCTTAGGTTTCGTGGAGCAAACCGAGCGACGCGACGGCCCGGCCCACATCAAGGCGCTGCACCAGCTGGGCCTGATGCTCAGCCACCAGGGCGAGCTGGAGGCCGCGGAGGAGGTGCTGGTGGAGGCCATGGCCATGACCGATCGCCAGCCCGAGCCCGACCTGCGCTCCAAGCTTTCGATCAGCTTCATTCTGGGCAGCCTGCTGGCCGACCAGGGCGACCTCGAGGGCTCCCACCGGGTGACCCGCGAGGGCCTGGAGCTGGCGCGCCAGGTCTCGGGTCCCCACCACCAGGCGACGGTGGTCGGCCTGATCAACTCGGGCCAGGGCCTGATCGAGCTGGGCCGGCCGGCGGAGGCCGAGCCCTTCGTGCTCGAGGCCCTCGAGAGCGCCGCGGTCTTCCTGCCCGAGGTGCATCCGCTGGTAGCGGCGGCCCAGCGCAACCTGGGCGCTCTCGAGGTGCGCCTCGGCCGCTTCGAGAAGGCCGAGGCTTCGCTGGATCAGGCCCTGGCCAGCCACGTGAAGCTCTACGGTGAAGAGCAGTTTCTCACCCAGCTGGTGCAGTCAAGCCGCGGTCTCCTGCGCCTGCGCCAGGGCCGACTCGAGGAGGCGGACGCCCTGCTCGCCGCGGCCCTCGAGGCCATCGAGCCCGACTTTGGATCAGGTCACCACGTGGTCGGCGAGCTGCTGCACTTCAAGGGCGAGCTGCGCGCCCTGGAGGGCCGGCCGGACGACGCGCGGGAGCTTCTAGAGCGGGCTCTTGAGATTCGCACCGCGGTCTTCGGGGCGGACGCCCCGCTCACCCTCGAGACGCGGGCGGCGCTCGACGCTCTCGCCGGCGTCTGAGGGAGCCGCCGCGATCAGAAGCGGTAGGCCAGCTGCAGCGCGATCTGGCGCGCCGGATCGACGAATCGATAGTTGGGCGTCGGGCCGATATCCCCCAGCTGGCCGACGCCGGTGGTG
This sequence comes from Acidobacteriota bacterium, assembly GCA_039027015.1. GTDB lineage: Bacteria > Acidobacteriota > Thermoanaerobaculia > Multivoradales > J023 > JAUIJL01. The sequence goes on from JBCCLG010000506.1 coordinate 1,557, forward strand.
GAGTCGCCCAGGCTCGAGGTCAGCTCGTCGGTGAGGTTCTTGCCGATCACCGTCGCCGTCAGGCCGAGGCGCGGCCAGTCAAAGCTGACCGCGGCGTTCACCTTGCCGTAGGCCTCCTGGGCATCCAGGGGATCGTTGGTGAGCTTGAAGTGGACGTCGTCGATCCAATAATAGAAAAGGTCGTAGCCCAGCTCGATTCCGCTGCTCCCCAAGGGAACGCCGCCGCCCGCCAGTCGGACGTTGAACTGCCACTCCGGGGCGTAGGCTAGGGGCGTATCCGCCAGGTCCTGAACGCGGGTCACCGTGCCGTCTGGGAAGGTCACGGCTGCGCAGCCCAGGGCCTCGGTTTGGCCGGCGTAGCACGGACCGTTGGGGAATTCGTCGTACTCGGCCTCCGTCCAGGCGACGGAGGCGGCGAGGGTCGCGCGCTCCCCGAGCTGCAGGGCGAGGTCCAGCTCGACGCCGGTGGAGTTGGCCTGGGCGGCGTTGTTGACGTTCTGAATGAGCGTCACCGCGTCGAAGCCGGAGACCTGGATATCCTCGAAGTCGGTGGACCAGGCGGCCCAGTTGAGGCGCGCCCGGCCGCCGGCGAGGGTCTGCTTGCCGCCGATCTCGAGGTGCGTGGTGGTCTCGGAGTCGTACTCCACCAGGTCGCGGGTTAAAGCCGCCTGGGGCACGTAATTCGGGAACTGGAAGCCGCCGCTCTTGAAGCCCTCGGCGTAGGTGCCGTAGAGCATGCTGTCGGCCGAGGGCGAGAGCCAGCGCAGGGTGACGTTGGGGCTGAAGTCGTCCTCCGAGCGGTCGAAGAAGCCCGAGCTGGTGAAGCGCGCGGGGCCGCACGGAAAGTCGATCGGAATGCCCACGCCGTCGAGCTCGTCGGTGACGTTGGGGCAGTCGATCTGGTTGCTGTCGGTGACCTCCAGGGAGTAGGGGGTCAGCACCGTGGCGTTGGAGTCGGTGGCTCGATCTTCCTGAGTAAAGCGGCCGCCCACGGTGAGGGTCAGCCGGTCGCTCAGGTACCAGTCGACCTGGCCGAAAAGCGCCAGCGTCTCGGTTTCGAGGGTGGAGAAGCCGTGGCGCTGCAGGCCGCGGAAATTCGGGTTGGTGTTGCCGCCGGTGCACAGGCCGAAGGGGCCGCGGCAGAACATGAACGACTGGATGAAGTCGTTGCTTTGATCGCCGTAGTAGAGGCCGCCTAAATAGTCGAAGCGCTCGCCGCCCACCGAGGTGATGCGCAGCTCGTGGGAGTTCTGGTTCCAGTCGTCGCGCACGAAGATGTGGGTCCACTCGAGGGCCGCGTAGTCCGAGTCCCAGTCGTCGCGCGACTCGTATTGGGCGGCGTTGCCGAGATAGCTCACGTAGAGGTTGTCGAAGTATTTGTTGAGCGTCAGGCCGACCATCGTGTAGCGCGTGTCGTGGGGCTCCGGGCTGGGCTCGTCGTTGATCAGGAAGACCGAGTCCTTCACGCCGTTGAACAGGCAGTCCTCGGACGGATCGCGCGGATTGGCCGAGGTGGCGTCGTTCACGCAGTTGTAGATCTCGCGTCCCCGGCCGTTGCGCTGCAGATCGCCCGCCTGCACCATCACCTCGGCCTGCAGGGTGTCGTTGATCTGCCAGGCGAGGATGCCGCGGGCGGTCACGTTCTCGTGCTCCTGTTCGTTGCGGCCGGTGCCCAGGTTCTGCACGTAGCCGTCGCGATCCTCGAAGCGCACGGCGAAGCGCGACGTGACGGCGTCCGAGAGCGGCAGATCGAACGCCGACTCGACGGCCACGCCCTCGCCGTCCTCGAAGTCATAGCTGGTGGTCAGGTGGCCGGCGAAGACGGAGCCCGGCTTGCGGGTGGTGATGTTGATCGCCCCGACGCTGTTGTTCTTGCCGATCAGCGCGCCCTGCGGCCCCTTGAGGATCTCGACCTGCTCGACGTCGAGAAACATGGTGCGGCCGAAGCGGCTGCGGCTGAAGTAATAGCCGTTGATCACCTGGCCGACCGCCTCCTCGAAGCCCAGGTTGGAGCCGGTGGTGCCGAGACCGCGCACGATGAAGCGGTCGAAGCTGTTGACGTCCTCGGTGTGGATGAAGTTCGGGGCGCTCAGGGAAAGTTCCGAGAGGTCCGAGATGTTGGACTCGAGCATCCGTTCACCGTCGATGTGGGTGATGGCGATGGGCACCTCCGCCAGCGCCTCGACGCGCTTGCGCGCGGTGACGGTGATCTCCTCAGAGAGGGTCTCCTCCGCGCCGGCGGCCTGCTCGCCGTCGCCACCTGCTCTCGCCGTTTCGTCCGCGGACCCGTCCTGAGCGCCCGGCGAGGGCTGAGGCTGCGAGGGGGGCTGGGCCGCGGCTGCGGGCGCCGCGGCCGGGAGGAGACCCGAGCAGAGCAGAAGACTCGAGAAAACGGCGGCGCGGGCGGAGCGGAGAGCGTGGGTCATCAAGGGCATCGGGGACCTCGGTTGGGGGGAAAGAAGCTGTCGATGCGGCGGCCTCGAGGGTGCGATTCATACTTTCATCGATGGCTACATTTGTGTCGCCCAATCGCGCCGGTTCGTCACTTCGCGAAGACTCTTCGTCGAGTGTTTTTTCGCGGAGAGGTGGTTCGGGCCGCGCGCTGCTGAACGCGCCGCCCGGAATCGCTTGTATAGTTGGACGTCAATCTATTCCATAGGAGTTTCTATGCTCTACTCTCTGCGTTTTCGATCGTGCGTAGCCGCCGCGCTGTGTCTCCTCACGCTGCCGCCTATCGCCTCGGCCCAGCAGGCGGCGGCCGGGAGCGCCGCGCCGTCGGCGCCCCTCGAAGGCTGGCTGACCATCCTTTGGGGTGACTCGCCCGGAACAGGCGGCCACGCCTTCGAGGAGACCCACCGCAAAATCCTGCTCGCCGACGAGTCGGGCGCGACCACCGAGCTGGCGATCAGCGACGAGCTGCTGCGCGGCGGCGTTTTCCGCTGGAACGGCAAGCGGGTCGGCGTCTTCCCGCGGGTTGGCGCCGAGAAGCTCGCGGACGGCCGGCTGCCGGTGGCGGCGATTCGGCTCGAGGAGGGCGCGGAAAACCGAGGCGGCGGCGTCACGGGCTCCCAGCCGTGGGTCTCGCTGCTGTGCAAATACAGTGATATCGCCGACGAGCCCAG
>JBCCLG010000507.1:0-4676 GCA_039027015.1 Acidobacteriota bacterium
GAAAAGGTCCAGCAGCGCCGCCGGCCGGACCAGATCTAGAGCCTTGATCTCGCCAGCGGCCTTCCTGTGGGCCTGAATCAAGCGATATGCGCAGAAGCTAAAGGCCCCGCTGCGCACCAGGATGGCCTGCGCCTCAGCGAGCGCCTCGGGCTCATCGACGCGTTTGAGGAGGGCTTCGAACGCTTCACGCTCGGCGTGCTCCGCGGTCGTCGCGAAAAGAATCGGTAGGTTGGTGGCCTGACGCCGCCAGTCTGGAGCCGCGGGCTGCTCCATGGCGTCACCGAGATCGTCGCTAATCTGCACGATCTCGCCCAGCAGTGCGCCGAGCCTGGCGAGCTGCTGAGCCTTCTCCACGCTCGCTCCCCCCACCAGCGATCCGAGCAGCAGGGCGAAAGAAAAAAGAGGTGGGGTCTTGTGGCCGACCATCCGCCAATACGCCTCTTCCCCCGGGAAATCCTGGTGGTCGAGCATCTGACCGAAGGCTGTACCCCAGCCAGCCTGGCCGAGGGCTCTATGGGCCAGACACTCGGCCTCCGGCGACAGGCCGCAGGAGCCGAGAAGGCGGCTCGCCGCCGACTGTAGGGCCAGGGCCATATTGGCTGCCGGCCCAACGCCGACCCGGTGATAGACGCCCTTGGGGTCCTCGTCGAGCAGGTCGTCTACCAGATGAATCGAGTAGAACAGGCCGAAGACGACCGCCGCTCCCGGAGCGGCGTCGGCTCTCTCGCCACCGACTGCTCGGCACGCGTCCACGGTGAATTCCCAGCACGGGCGCCCGCCGGAGAGCTTCCTCCCGACGAGCCGCTCGAGCTCCGGCCATTGGCCGAGTTCCGGAAACTCAGCCAGGCGCTGCTGGATGTCGCTGAGCAGCAGCTGGACAGGCTCAGGCTGACTCTGTGGCGTTGAAGACATATTCACCTCGAGCGAGCGGAACCGACGGAGTCTCCCTCACTCGCGTTCTGCCATCACCGGACTGTGGATCACCGGACCCTGCCCGGTCGAGGCAGGCGGAATTGTCGAGATCGATTCGTGATAAAGCCGATTATACGCTCGCCCGGGCTCGTTTTCCTCGCATAGGCAAAGCGACCGCGGCTGCTCGAGCCGCGGTCGCCTCAACGCCGCACCTGGGCCCCGGGCGTTCCGCACATGGAACTCCCGGCTCAGTGGGACGCTCGGCCGCCTCAGAGCGGCGGCCTTCAGATCGAAATCAGGCCATCACTGCGAGGGCGACGGACTCTTCCTCGTCACGCGGATCGTCTTGAAGCCAGGGAAACCAAGGCTGGCCCAGCTTCGAGACCTGCAGGCAGGTATCCACATTCTCCTCGGCGCGCAGCTGGCCGAGTGCGTTGACGAGGCTGCCCGACTGGGCAAGGGAAAGGCGTCCAACGAAGTCGTTGATAGTCATCTCGAATCTCCAAGAACGTAGAACGGCACTGCCGTTCAAGAGCGGTACATCAAAGCCAGAGGAGAGGGTCCTCTGAGCGCGTGCGCTCGCCGCAGGGCGAGGCGCTAACTTATGAAAAACGGCGGCTGCCAAAAGTACACCCGCAGGGGTAACCCGAGGCGTCCGCCGGAATTTCCAGGGTGTTAGAGAGCAAGGCTCGCCCGAGGGCGAATTTTACCTACCGAATGGTCGGTAGATTATGAATCTGAAATCCCAAAGTCAAGAAATTTTCGGCGTTCTGACGGGTCTTTTTGCGCCTACCCGGGAAGGGCAGAGGCGCGTCTGATGGAGCCGGCAAAGTCCGCGGGGACCGGGGCGGCTCCTCGGCCGCGACCGCGAGGAATACCCTCAGAAATCAAAGCTTTTTGAGACCCCTGCTCGGAATTGACCCAGCCTGTCTTCCGGGGTCGAGCCGCGGCATGGGAGCGGGAAGTGGCGTGCATTCGAGGCTTCACGGCGAGGCGGTTTGTGAGAGACTCGCGAGGCTTCAGGGGGGGGACTCCCTCGCGACTTAGAAAGGTTACTGTCGCTATCTAACGGGTCGAATTACAGGCTATGAAAGTGATCGAAATCCAGGACAAACGGCCAATCCGCGGCGCCTGCCGAGCCGTACCATTAGGCCATGCGCCCCCATCCACGCTTCTCCGCTCGTCTCGCGCTCGCGATGCTCCTGGCGACGACGGCGATCCTTCTCCAGGGCTGCCTGCTTCTCGACCTGCGTCCGGTGGGCAAGGGCATCGGCATCTCCAAGCAGGACCTGCCCAATCCCAGCCAGCTTGAGGGGGAGAAGGTTTATAGCCTGATCGGCCCTGACCGAATTCCCGCGATCGACGACCCGAGCATGGTGGCGGCGGACGAGGCGGACTTCATGGCGGACGAGGAGCTGGTGCTCGGCGTCACCGCTGGCGGCGTTACCAAGGCCTATTCCCTGTGGCACCTCGACCGCCACGAGATCGTCAACGATTGGCTGGGCGGGGAACCCATAGCCGCCACCTGGTGACCGCTCGCGCATACGGGCGTCGTGTACGCCCGCCCGAGCTTCGAAGACGGCGAAACGACCACCCTCGGGGTTTCCGGGAAGCTATGGCGTGAGGCTCTGATCATGTACGACCGGCGCTCGAAGAGCCTGTGGTCGCAAATCGATGGCGAGGCCAAAGCCGGGCCCCTCGCCGGAGAGCACCTGGCCAAGATCCCTTCGCAGGTCACGACCTGGGCCACCTGGAAGAAGCGGCACCCCGACACCCTGGTGCTGGTCAAGCCGGCGCTCGAGAAGTCGCCCTACGAGAGCTATCACTCCAGCGCCTCGTGGGTCGGCCTACCCTGGAAGCGCAGCGACCGCGACGACCGTCTGCCCGGCAAGACTCTGGTTTTGGGCCTGGAACTCGAGGGGCAGGCTGCCGCGGTCCGGCCATCTTCCCTCGAGAGCAGCGCGCTGGTGGCCGGCGAGATCGGCGGGCGGGCCGTCGTGGTGGTGGGCCCGCAAGGCACGCGTTCGGCGCTGGTCTACAGCCGGGAGCTGAAGGGCGCGCTGCTCGACCTCTCCCTGCAGCCGGCGGACGGGGAGCGCGGTCCGACGCTGATCGATCGCGCCTCGGGCTCGCTTTTCGACTGGCACACGGGGCAGGCCGTCGCCGGCCCTCTCGCGGGGCAGGCCCTGGAGCCGCTAGCGGCGACGCCGATCTACTGGGCCACCTGGTCGGCCTTCTATCCAGACTCGGCGCTTTGGTAGCGGCGGCGGAATCCGACGTTTCGACGTACTCGAGTGCGGCCCCTCGGATAGTCGCGCGGCCAACGCGCATCGCTTCTCGCTGCAGGGCCGAATATCGAGCGAGGTCCCAACGATGATTCGACTCCTCCTCTGCACCCTGCTGACCGCCGGCGCCATCGCCTCCACCATGCTGGCCGACCGCCAGGCCACGCGCGAGACCCTGATCTCCCTCGAGGAGATGCGCGGTCAGAGTTCTCGGGTCGTCGGCCTGGGCACCCTCGAGCGCAGGATGGCGGCCGCCTGCCCCGTGGACATGGGCGACGACGCCGAGCTTCGGGCGTCGTGCTCTCGCTTCGTGACCTCCGAGCTGCTGGGCTCCGAGCTGCTGGCCGGCATGCCCGGCCTCGAGGGAGAGGAGATCCACGACCCCACCGGCGATCCCCAAAGCCTTCGCTCGAGCCTGGCCGCGGCGCGAATCGCCGCCGAGAAGAGTCTGGACTCTCGGCTGCTCGCCCTCGCCGAGGCCCAGCAGGCTCATAACGCCACCAGGTCCCTGCGCTCCCTCGCCGCCGGCCTGCTGGTCGGCGTGATGTATTTGATCGCGCAATTCCTGATCAAGAATCGCGGACCGCAGGCTCTCACCTGAGGAGCCCGGTCCCCTCTGGTGACCGGGCCCGCTGCCTGCTCAAGGACCCCCGCCATGCATGCCAGACTCCTCCTGCTCGCCCTCCTGCCCCTGGCCCTGGGCTGCTTCCCCAAGAGCCCCGGCACGACCCTCGCCCACTTCGCCGACCAGGCCCCCGCCGAAGGGGCCGCCGCGCCTCTCTTCGAGCTGCAGGACCTCGAGGGCGCGCCGGTCCAGCTCGCCGAGCTGATCGGCGACAAGCCGGTGGTCGTCCAGCTGGGGAGCCACTCGTGCCCGGTCTACCGGTACCGGCGCCACACCATGGACAATCTGTGGGAGGAATATGAGGGGCGAGTGCACTTTCTGGTGGTCTACACCCGGGAAGCCCATCCCGTGGGCTCTGAAAGCCCGTATCGCGACGGGGAGTGGGACCCGATGATCAATCGGCTCACGGGGGCCCGGGTCGCCGAGCCGCAAACCCTCGAGGAGCGACGCGAAACGGCGAGCTACTCCCGCCAGGAGCTGGAGCTGCCGGTGCCGGTGCTGGTCGACGACATGGAGAACAGCGTGTGGAGCGCCTACGGCGCGGCCGCCTCGCCAGGCTTCGTGATCGACACCGAAGGGCGCATCGCCCTGCGCCAGGTGTGGCTCAACCCCAAGGAAATCAAGCGAACCCTCGACGGACTGCTCCTCGAGGAACGCTGAGCCCGGGCGGCATCGAGGGCGCGGACCCTTCGATCAGGAGGCGCCGGGGCCGGTAGCGTCGCGGCCGGTGAGGCTGGCCACCGCCGGCAGCAGGGTGAGGCCAAGCCAGGCGACCGAGAGAACGCCGAAGATGGCGGCGGCGCCCATCGACCTCAGGCCCGGAAAGGAGCTGACCACCAGAGACCCGAAGCCGC
>JBCCLG010000508.1:0-4667 GCA_039027015.1 Acidobacteriota bacterium
GGAGTTCACCATCCTGCTCGAGCGCACCGACGGCGGCGCTGCGCTGCAGCTCGCCGAGCGGCTGCGCGTCGCCGTCGAGGCTCTCGATTTCGTGTACGACGGGCAGAATATTCCCCTGACCGCCAGTCTCGGCGTCGCGGCCTTTCCCGAGCTGATGATCAAAACCGCCAGCGAGCTTCTCCTGCTCGCCGACGAGGCCCTTTACGAGGCCAAGGAGCGAGGCCGCAACCAATGCCTGCTGCACGTGGGCAAGGGCGCCTTCAGGGCCTATCCCGGCGCCGCTCGCCAGGAGTCGCAGACCTCCGCGGAGGCGCCGGCCTGAGCCATTCGCGCGGGTTAAAATGAGTTCATGATGCCGACTCCGCCGCCGTCGCCTTCCTGTGTTTCTCTTCATGTTCCCGAATCTCGAACGGCGCCCCCCGTCGCTCGCCGCCTCGCCGGTCGCCTGCCGCTGGCGCTGATTCTCTTCGCGCCGATCCTCCTCGCGTCACCGAGTCAGGGCGCCGAGCCCGTGAGGCTGGCGATGCCGGCTTTTGGCGCGGACGCCCAGGTGGAGGTGCGGGGTCTTCCCCGCGCCCAGGCGCAGGAGGCGGTGCGCAAGGCCCTGCTCGAGATTCATGCGATCGAGCAGCTGACCGATCCGTCGTCGGCCCTGGGGGGCGGGGTCGGCGAGGTCGAGAGACGCATCGCGAGCGGCGAGAAGGCCGGGGTTCCGGTGGATCCCAGGACCTTTGCGCTGCTGCGCCGCGGGATGCAGTTCTGCCTGTGGTCGAGCGGCGCCTTCGGGCCTCTGGGCGGAGGCGTTTACGATTTGTGGAGGGAGGGTTTGCCGGCGACGCTGGACCTGCGCGCGGCCCTTGAGCACTCGAGGTGCAGCCTGCTCCAGCTGGCCACGGACGGCGCTTCAGACCCCGCGCCGCGCGCGGCCCTGCCGGTGGAAAGCTCTTTTGATCTGCGCGGCATGGCGGTCGGCTTCGCCGTCGACCGGGCGGTGGACGTGCTGCTGCGCGCCGGCGTCGGCAACGCCTTTGTGGAGATCGGCAATGTGGTGAGGGCGGTGGGCGTCGGGCCCGACGGGCGCGGCTGGCCGGTGTCCGTGCCCGGAGCCCGCGGCACGCGCCATCCCCTCGACCGGGTGATGCTGCACAACCAGAGCATGGCCTTCATCCACGCAGCCCAGGAGGAGGTGCGCAGCGCGCCCCGGTGGCTGGATCTGCGCACCGGCGTGCCGTCGCGCGGCGTGGTGCTGATCGCCGCGGTCTCCGAGCTGGCGATCGACACCGAGGCCCTGGTCGCGACTCTCTTCGTGGTCGGCCACAGTCAGGGTCAGCTGCTGCTCGGCCAGCTGGATCCGCGGCCTTCGGTGCTCTGGCTGCTCGGGGAAAACAACGGAGCGCCTCTGGAATCACGCTATCACTGGGCCGCCCTCGCGCGTCCGCGCTGAAGCCGGCACCTCCTCCTCGGAGGCCGAGGGGCCGTGGCGGGAGATCTTTTCCCTGCCGCGCTTTCGCGCCGACCCTCGGGTCGGCGCGGGCGTGATGGCCCACCTTTGCGAGGGATTCCTGCCGAGCCGCGGCGCCATCAAGGTCGCCGGCTCGAACGGCAAGGGAAGCGTGGCGACGTTCACCGCCGAGATCCTGCGGGCCCAGGGACTGCGCGTTGGGTTGACCCTCTCCCCCCACGTGGTGCATCCGGGCGAGCGCATCCAGATCGACGGCCGCCCGGAGGCGCCTCGAGAGCTGTCCCGGGCGTGGAGCGTGCTGCGCCCCCGACTGGAGGCATCGCCCTCTCCCCCCCTGGCTTTTGAGGCGATCACCGCCCTGGCTCTCGCGGTTTTCGAGCGGGCCGGCGTCGAGGCGGTGGTGGCCGAAGCCGGCATCGGAGGCCGTCACGACGCCACCCGCATTCTCGAGGGATCGGTCACCGCTCTGGTGTCGGTCGACCTCGAGCACTCGGCGATTCTCGGCTCGACCCTCGAAGCCATCGCCGCCGACAAGGCGGACCTGGCGGATCCCGGATCGGAGTTGATCCTCGGCTCGCTGCCCCGGGGGCTGACGAGCTTCGTAGCCCGGCACTCGGCGGCCCGCGGGGTCCGGGCCGTGCGCTGCGACGATCGCGTGGCGGTCGAAGCCCGGAAGCAGGAGCGGGGCGGGGGCCAGAGCTTCGAGCTGCACGATTTGCGGGCCGGCCGAACAATCCCCGGGATCCGGCTCGCGGCGTCCGGCCGTCATCAGGCCACCAACGCGGCTCTTGCGGTGTGTCTCGCCCAGCGCTTTCTCGGCGGCGGCTCCCTGTGCCCCGCCGCGATCCGGCGCGGGCTTAAGTCGTCCCTGCTGCCGGGTCGGTTCGAGCGCGTGAGGCGACAGCCGCCCGTCTTCGTCGACGTGGCGCATACGCCGCACGCTGCTCGGCTGCTGGCCCGCCACGCGCGCGAGGCTTTCGGGAGACGGCCGATTCTGGTGCTCGGGGTGTCGGCCGACAAGAAGGCCGGCGGCGGCGAGGTAGCGGCGCCCCTCCTGGACGAGGCGGCGGAGCGGGTGTGGGTCACCCGAGCCGAGGAGCGCGGAGGGGACCCACGTCCTCTCCTGCGCATAGCCCTCGAGCGCGGACTCGAGGCGGAGATCCTCCTGCCCCTCGGCGCGGCCCTGGACGGTGCCATAGCCGAAGCCGAGAGGCGCGGTCTGCCTGTGCTGGTGGCCGGCGGGCTCTTCGTGGCCCGCGAGGCGTTGGCCTATTTGAGGGACTCCTCGGATTCCGAGGACGCCGCCGCGGGCTAGCCGATTCCCGGCAGCGCAGGAGCCGCCACCGCGTCGAGCATCGCTCGGACCACGCGGGTTTCGGCCTCGAGGGCCTCGCGCGCGAATCCCATGCGCGACATATGGGCCAGGCTCGGCGAGGATTTGACCTCGATCACCGTCGCCAGTGAAGGCGGAGCGTCCGCGTCGGGCACCTTGAAGTCGATCCCGATATGGCGCAGGTGAGTGCGCCGGCTCAGCGTGCGGCAGGTCTCGAGCCAGGCCTCATCGATGCCGGCCAGTCGTTCGCCCAGGCACAGGCGGTTGAGGTTCAAAATGGGCGTCTTGAGCACCAGGCGGTCGCCGGCCTCCGGAAGGGTGTCGAGGCGCCAGCCGCGAGGGCCGGCGTTGCGGCGCCAAACCTCGTCGCCGGTCAGGTGGCGCTCAAAGGCCTCGCCCGAGAACCGCGGATCCAGGTCGGCCAGCAGCTCGCGCACGGTGCGCCGCCCGTCGCCCTCGAGCGTCACCGGGCGGCGCACGTAGCCGAAGAGAAACTCGCCGTCGAGCAGATCGAGCCGCAGGTCGATGCCGGCGACCGGCGTCTGCACGAGGGCCAGATAGTCTCTCTTCCAGACCTGATCGATGGCCTCCTCCATGGCCCTGCCGTCGGCCGCGACGGTGATGTCCAGGCCGCGGCTGCCGCGGTTGGGCTTGATCACCAGCGGAAAGCCGTGGGCTTTGGCGAAGCGGCGCGCCGGCTCGTGGCCGGTGTGCTCGTCGAACTCGGAGCTTCGGAAGTGGCCCGGCCGCAGACAGCGTGCGCTGGCCGGAAAGCGGAAGCCTGCGGCCTGGACCACTAGACCGGTGTGAAATTTATCGCTCGCGATGCGCGCCGCCACGGCGTCGTTGAGCGGCGAGAGGCCGCCATGCAGAAGGCGAGTTTTTCCCCGGTAGCGCAGCTCATAGAGAAAGCCGGTCTCGGGATCCAAGGGCACGATTTCACAGCCGAGGCGCCGGGCCGCCTCGAGGCGCAGCTGCAGCAGGGTCGCGTAGGTCAAATCGGTCATCGAGGCTCGCTCTGGGTTCGGGAACGAGAGACGGGTGCAGAGAGGATCTCTTCCGGAGGATCAGGCGACACTATTCTCTCCCGCACCCGGCTCACCAGCGAGAGGGACCCTGCGACCACCAGCGGCCTCGCGGGTCCCGCCGCCGCGGCCCGGCGCAGGCCCTCCTGCGGCGAAGAAACCCATTCCCAGCCTCGGGAAAGCGCTCCCGAAGCCGCGTCGCCGCGCCGCCAGGCCCGCGGGTGTTCCCAGGATGTCAGCCAGATCCTCTCGACCCTAGGCCGCAGGATCTCGAGCATGCTGCCCGCGTCTTTATCGCGAAAGGCGCCGAAGAGGAGGTCGCAGGGCTCGCCAAGCCCCGCGAGATAGCTCTCCAGGCAGCGAACGGCGTCTGGGTTATGCGCGCCGTCGAGCAGGACTCCTCGGCTCCGCTTGCCGGCTCGCGGGAGCTCGAGCCACTCGAGACGGCAGGGCAGACGGGCTGTCGCGATGCCGCGCTCGCAGGCCGCGCCATCGATCGAGGGGAAAAGCGAGCGCAGCTGCTCGGCAGCCAGGATCGCCAGCCTTGCGTTGCGCATCTGATGCTCGCCGAGCAGCCCGGGAGCGAGCCGGTATCGCTGTCCGTTCGGGGTCGTGAGATCGGCGCGACCCCCGCCCCGCGGCTCGAGGCGAGCCCGCCGAGCGTCGAGCAGGCGGGCGCTCCTGTGGCGTGCGACTCTCTCGACTTCGAGAAAGGCCTCCCTGGGCATCTGGCCGAGGACGGCGGTCTTTCCTGACCGCAGGATGCCGGCCTTGTCGCGGGCGATTTCAGCCAGGGTCTCGCCGAGAAAATCCTGATGGTCGAGCGCGACCGAAACCAGGATCGAGA
>JBCCLG010000509.1:0-4666 GCA_039027015.1 Acidobacteriota bacterium
CGAGCCGCAGGGCAAAGTCTCGACCGGGCTCAGGGCGGCATCGGTCCCCGCGGGAGCGGGGGAGAAAGCGCAGAATCGCGCCTCGGCGGATCATCCGCGGCGATCGACGTCTATCCCAGATGGGGTATCGACGTCGTCCTTTGCGCTGCAGTCAATCAGAAACCTCGACCCCGTTCGACCCTTCTGATTCCCGGAGGAGATGCCCATGTTTCTGCGTTTCGAGTGCCTTCCGAGCTATTTTTTATCCCACGTTTCTTTCTGCCGAGGGCGAACTTCGGCGCCGGCTTCTTTCGGACTCGGGCTCTTCGCTGTGGCCTCACTGCTGATCCCGAAAACCGCGGAAGCTCAATTCTCGCTCTGCTCGGCGTCGCAGACTTTAGGCGAATGTGTCAGGCAGCAGGCAGAGGACCTTGAGAAGGAGCTGAATTCGATGGAGGACGAGGCGCCCGACATGACGCTCGAGGAAGTAACCGATCGTCCTTCGGCTTTTCCGGGAATCGGTGCTCTCGCAGACGCCCTCTCCCCCTTCCTCCTGGGCGCGGTTTTGGGCGAAACAGACCAGAGCATGGCGGACCTGGTTTTTAGGCGCACGTTTTTGGTGGCTGACGACTGGAGGTTTTCCCTCGGCGGTATGCTGCTCGCCGATCCTGAAATCTACGAGCCTTTGGCGATGAAGCTGCAGGAGGACCTGCCCGAGGAGGGGCGCGACGACGCGATTTCTGACGTTGAGGATCAGGTCGAGCGCTATCAGAATCTCAAGCTGACCCTTGAGGGAGGCTATGAGGGCACGATCGGCGGCCTTCAATACGGACGAGATCCCAGCCTCTACGATACGGTTTTGACGGCCGCCTGTCGCGGGATTACCGACAGCGTTTCGGCCGCGAGCGCGGCGGGAGATTTCGCCGCGAGGCTGAGCAAGCTGCCGAGTCTTAAGGGAGCTAGGAAGGAAGACGCCAGCCTTGAGCGAGCCCAGGCGCTCCTCGAGCTGGTGACCGTCGACGACGTGAGGTCGCGCTTCTCTTCGCCCCTGGCGCTGAGAGACGACTCCGTCAGCCGGGAGCACAAGGCGGTCCTGGGGGCGCTGTCCGCGGAGATGGACTCCATGGGAGGCGCTTTGAAGCGCGAGCTGGCGCAGGAGGTCATCGATGCCTTTGATGAGACCCTCACCGCGGCGAGAGGGGCCGAGAACGATCTCAAGACCAGTCTGCAGACGGTGGCGGATTTGATCTCCAATCAGCCGCAGATCCGCATCGAGGCGTCCTACAACGAGCTTCAGGAGGTCGTGGGTCCGGACTCGGTGGATTTCGCGCTGCGCTGGGAGGTGAGCCCGCTCGCCAACATCAATCGGCTCAAGCTCTTCGCCGAGGAGGCCGAGGAGTGCGGAGCCTCGGATAACGGACCCGGCTTGGTGCGCACCGCCAAGTGCATCCAGGCCTACAAGGAGGCGAGCTCTCGGTTTGACCGCGGACACCGATTTTCGCTGGCGGTGCTCTACTCGGATATGGACGAATTTGCCTTCTCCTTGCCGGACTCCGGCTTCGAGCTGATGAACGGAGCGGCCGAGAAGCTGACCTTGACCCTGGGCTACGGCCGCTGGCTGTCCGGAATCACCGCTCACCGCGGGTATCAAGATATGGCAGGCGGCGGGCCGAAGGACGCGCGGTTCGATTTCGAGCTGAGCTACGAGGACTCCACCGGCGAGGATGAGGCGGGCAATCTCCTGCGGGTCGACGATCGCTGGCTGGCCAAGCTGACGCTCACCCAGCGGCTCAACGACTGTCTCGGCCTGTCGGGCTCTCTCGTCTACGCCAGCGACCCTGAATTTCTCGGCGAGGTCGACCAGGATTTCTCCGCGCGCCTGGGTCTGCGCTTTGACACCCAGACCTTTGACGGCTGCGGCGCCGGCGCGAGCGACTCCTGACGCTCCCGCGGGCCGGGTGATAGATTGACGGGCGACTCTTCGCGCCGCCTCGATCCGCACCTTCGACCCCGCAACAGGAGCCAGTCCAGTGCCTGCGTTCTTTCAGCTTTCCGGTGAGCTCTCCAGCCGTCGTGCCGCCGCCCCCAGGGGCATTCTTCCCGCTTCGTGCCTCGCTCTCGCCCTGCTCGGGTCCGCGTCCGCGAGCCTCGCCCAGGCGCCGATCGTGCAGCCGGGCCCTCCCGGCCAGCCTTCCCAGGAGCTGAGCGCCGAGAAGGCGATCGAGATCGCCGACACCAGCTACTCGCCGGCCGACGTGCGCTTCATGACCGACATGATTCCGCACCACAACCAGGCCCTGCAGATGGCGGAGCTGGTGGCCGAGCGCACCAACCACCCGGAGCTGATCGATATCGCCGGGCGCATCAACGCCTCCCAGGGCGATGAGATCGCCTTCATGCAGGGCTGGCTGCGCGACCGCGGCGAGCCGGTGCCCGACCCCACCGCGCATCACGCCATGCACACGCATCACGACATGGCGGGCATGGCCAGCCCCGAGCAGATGGCCGAGCTGGCGGCCTCGAAGAGCACCGACTTCGACCGCCTCTTTCTCGAGCTGATGATCCCGCATCACGAGGGCGCCGTCACCATGGTGGACGAGCTCCTCGAGCAGCCGGGCTCGGCCTACGATCCGGTGCTTTTTGAGTTCACGAACGATGTGGTCAACGATCAGACCGCCGAAATCGAGCGCATGAACGCCCTGCTGGTGAGCCTCTCGAGCGACCCGCGCTCCGGCCTGTCGCCGGGCTTCCGCGACGCGGGCTACGCGCTGTCGAATATGGCGCTGGTGGCCTCGCTGCCCAAGCCCGACGGTTTCTTCGATCCGCGCAACCCCGCCGGCATTCCTCCCGAGAAGCCCAAAGATAAGAAGGAGGGCGAGGAGGGCGCCGAAAAGGACGAGGAAGAGGAAGAGGACAAGAAGAAAAAGGCGGGCGAGGAGGAGAGGCGGCGCGGCCCGCTGCTCAGCTTCTCCAACACCGACATGGCCTTCCGCGACGACGTTCTGGTGGCGGGCAGCTACCACGGCTTCAACGTCTATCGCCTCGAGGAGGACGGCATGCCGAATCTCCTCAGCTCGGTGGTGTGCCCCGGCGGCCAGGGTGACGTGTCGATCGTCGGCGATCTGCTGATCATGTCGGTGGAGCAGACCCGCGGCCGCGTCGACTGCGGGCTCGGTGGGGTCGACGAGGACGTCAGCACCGATCGCTTCCGCGGCCTGCGGATTTTCGACATCAGCGATCTCACCCGGCCCCGGCAGGTGGGCGCGGTGCAAACCTGCCGCGGCTCCCACACTCACTCGGTGGTCTCCGGGCCCGGTGAAGACGGCAAGATCATCGTCTACAACTCCGGCACGGCCTCGATCCGCGAGGAAGAGGAGCTGGACGGCTGCATCGACGAGCTGCCGGGCGATAAGCGCACCGCGCTCTTCCGCATCGACGTGGTCGAGATCCCCGTGGATGACCCGAGCAAGGCGCGCATCGTCGAGAGCCCGGCGGTCTTCGCCGACAGCGAGACCGGCGTGCTCGCGGGCCTGTGGCGCGGCGGCGACCACGGCGACGAGACGCAGGAAACCCGGCAGACCGACCACTGTCACGACATCACGGTTTTCCCGGACACCCAGATCGCGGCCGGCGCCTGCTCGGGTAACGGCATCCTCTTCGACATCTCCGAGCCCTTGAAGCCCCGGCGTCTGGACGCGGTGGTCGATCAGGGCTTTGCCTACTGGCACTCCGCGACCTTCAACAACGACGGCACCAAGGTGCTCTTCACCGACGAGTGGGGCGGCGGCACCCGCCCGCGCTGCCGCGCCTACGATCCGCTGACCTGGGGCGCCAACGCCATCTACGACATCGTCGACGGCAAGCTCGAGTTCCGCAGCTATTTCAAGATGCCGGCGCCGCAGGTCGAGGAAGAGAATTGCGTAGCCCACAACGGCTCGATCGTGCCCGTTCCGGGGCGCGACATCTTCGTGCAGGCCTGGTACCAGGGCGGCATCTCGGTGCTGGACTTCACCGACTCGGCCAAGCCCGTGGAGATCGCCTATTTCGACCGCGGTCCGGTGGACGAGGAGGAGCTGATCCTCGGCGGCTTCTGGTCGGCCTACTGGTACGGCGGCCGGATCTACGGCACCGAGATCGTGCGCGGGCTCGACGTTCTTTCGCTGCTGCCGAGCGAGCATCTGACGGCCGACGAGATCGCCGCCGCGGCGGTCGCCGACCAGGGCAGCCTCTTTAACCCCCAGCAGCAGTTCCCGGTGCGCTGGCCCGCGGAGCCCGCCGTGGCCCTGGCCTATCTCGATCAGCTGGGCCGCGGCGATCAGCTCAACAAGGCCGTGGCCGACGGGGCGCGCAGCGCGCTCGCCAAGTCGGCCGAGCGGCTCGAGTCGGGCAAGAAAGACCCGGCGCTCGCGGGCGAGCTGAAGTCGATTTCCTCGCGCCTCGGCGACGGGGAGCCCAGCGCGCGCCGCAAGGCCCTCGGCGAGACCCTCGACGGGATCGCCGCGAGGCTGCGCTGAGTGAGCTTCGAGAAAATCGTCTGCCTCGACGAGGTCGGCCTCGACGAGGCGGCCCTCGAGGCCCTGCAAAAACGCTCCCGGGCGCCGATCGCGGTGCCGAGGAGCGACCCTCGGTCGGAAGAGGAGCTGGCGGAGCGTCTCGAGGGCGCCGACGCCGCTCTGGTCAGCTGGCG
>JBCCLG010000510.1:0-4655 GCA_039027015.1 Acidobacteriota bacterium
CCCAAGCCCTGGCGGTCAACGTCGACCAGACGTCGTCCTCGATTCAGGAGATGGGCGCGTCGATCGAGGAGGTGGCCAAGAACTCCACCAATCTGCTCACCTCCGTGGACGAAACCTCCTCGACCATCGAGGAGATGGCGGCGTCGATCCAGTCGATCGAGGCCAAGGTCCGGGTGGTGGACGACGTCTCCGCCGAGGCCTCGCAGATCGCCACCGTGCGCGGCGACGAGCTGTCCGAGATGATCGCGTCGATCGGCATCGCCTCCAAGGACATCGGCAAGATCGTCGGCATCATCGAAGACATCGCGGATCAGACCAATCTGCTGGCGCTCAACGCCGCCATCGAGGCCGCCCACGCCGGCGACGCCGGACGCGGCTTCGCGGTGGTCGCCGAAGAGGTCAAGCGCCTGGCGGAGCGCTCCGTCGCCTCCACACGGGAAATCGCGCAGGTGGTCGAGAACGTCCAGAAGAACACCGACAACGCCATCGATCTCACCAAGGAGATCCTGGGCCAGATCGTCGGCAGCGTGACCCGCACCTCCGAGCTGGTGGGCGAGGTTTACGCGGCCTCCCAGGAGCAGTCGGGCGGCGCCGCGCAGATTCTTGCCACCTCCACCCACATGCAGAACGTCACCCGCCAGCTGGCCTCCGCCGCCAAGGAGCAGGCCAACGGCGCCCGCGACATGATGAAGGCGGTGGAAGTCATGAACCGCATGACCCAGCAGGTGGCGGACGCCAGCCGCGAGCAGAAGCAGGGCGGTGATCTGGTGGTCAAGGCGGTCGAGCGCATCGCGCAGATCGCCCAGCAGAACCTCAGCGCGGCCGAGCAGCTCTCGTCCAACACGCAGAACCTCTCGCTCGAGGCCGAGCGTTTGCTCAGCGTGGCCGAGGTCTTCACCGTCGAGGACACGCCCCAGGCCTCCTTTACCGAAGACGAGCTGATGGACCCCGAGCCGCTCGAGCTCACCTGACCGGCCGGCGGCGGCGCCCCGGGGCCGTTCTTGCCCGATCGGATCTCGACCCCCTCAGCCGGGGGGCGCCTACCGCTCCCGGCGCCGGCGCCGTCCGCCGGTGTAGATTCCGCGCCTTAGATGCTTCGCCTCAGATTCCTCGATTGAGACACCTCGACCCCCGACACACCGAGTAGCCGTTCCTTCCTCACGGAGTTCACCATGGCCGACAACGGAGCCCCGCAACCCTTCGAAACCAGCTGGCAGGAGTGCATCGAGCTGCTCGACAACCTGCCCTCGATGCCCATCGAGAAGCGAATCGAGGCCATCGAACGCCTGATTCGCAACCCGAGCCCGGGCATCCGGAGTCGATCCCTGCGCATGGGCGCCGCGGCGATTCCGGACGATCGCATCAAGGACTATCTGCGCAGCGACGCCGACGACGTGCTGCGCAACGCCGGCGTCGAGATGCTGAAGATGCGCGGCAATCGGGGCTTCAGCCTGACCCTCCAGCTGCTTAAGGACGACGATCCCGACGTCGTGCTGCAGGCCGTCATCGTGCTCACCCACCTGCGCGATCCGCGCGCCTTAGAGCCCCTGCGCAGCGTGCTGCACCACGAAGATCCGAACGTCGTGCAGGAGTCCATCGTCGCCATCGGACAGCTCGGTGACGCCCGCGCTATCCCCGATCTCCTCGGCTTTCTCGAGGCCGACTCCTGGCTCCAGCTGGCCGCCATCCAGGCCCTCGGCAGCCTGCGCTCGCCGGTCGCCGTGCCCCATCTCAAGAAGCACCTGACGGACTTCATGGCCGGGCCGATGGCCGCCGAGGCCCTGGCCAGAATCGGCGGCGTTCAGGCCTTCAAGGCCCTGGCCAACCACTGGCTGGCCTTCTCGAACGACGTCGATACCGAAACCACCCTCGGCCTGCTGGCCCACGTGCTCGAGGGCCTGCCGCGTCCGCCGAGCATGCCCGAGGGTCTGCAGTCGCGCCTCCAGGACCTGCTGCACGATCAGCAGGAGCCCATCCGGGTGTCGGCCGCCCGCTGCCTGCTGGTTCTCGCCACCGGCGATGACGACGAGGAGTCCCTCCACCAGGTCGCCAACTTCCACCGCGAGGCTGCGGTGCTGCCGGCGTGCCTGCACCATCGCAACGACCTCATCGGCACCCTGATCCTGCAGCCCGGCGTGGTGCGCGCCTGGGGCTTTCTTCTGGCCGCGCGCTTCCCGAAGTCGACGCCCACCGAGGCTTTGGTCAAGGCTCTCTCCCAGCCGCCGACCACCGATCAGCTCGGCCCGGTGCTGCGCGCTCTGGAAAAAATCCGCGATCAAAAGGTGGGAAGGGCCCTTCTCGGCTTCTACCTGCGGCTGCCCGAAGAGCAGCGCGCCTCGGTGCACCCGCTGATCAAAATTCACCGCCCGGCCCTGCGCCAGCAGCTCGAGGAGGAGGCCGACGTGGACCCGGCCACCCGGGTGGTGCTCTCGGCGCTGCTCGGCAATCCCGCCGAAACCATCGCCGAGCAGGTGTGCAGCCTGCCGACCGAAGATCGCGTGCGCGCCGTTCAGGAGCTGCTCGACGTCGAGGAGGTCGTGCGCCTGCTGCCGTGGAAGAGCTGGCTCGAGGAAGACCCCGAGAGCTACGGGCACGTGGCGGCGGAGTTCGCCTCGCGCACCGGCCAGAGGGGCCTCGCCGGCAGCTTCCGTCGGCTGCTCGAAAGCTCGCCCAAGCCGTTTTTGATCCGCACCCTCGGCGAATTGGGAGATCGCGAGAGCGTGCCGCTCCTGATCGAGCTGCTCGGGCCCAACACGCCGATGGAGCCGCTGCTTCTCGAGAGCCTCGGCCGCATCGGCGGCCCCGACGCCCGCGCCGCCCTGCGCCAAGCCACCGAATCCGGACGCGCCCAGCGCGAGCGCATGGCGTATAGGGCTCTTTCGCGCTGCGCCACGGAGGAGGACGACGCGATCTTCCGCCTCGCCGTAGAGCACGGCGACTGGTACGTCAGGCTCTCCTGCGCCGAGGTTCTCGGGCGCTTCTCGCGTCCCGAGAATCTGGCGGCCTTGGCCCAGCTCGCCGCCGATCCGGTACCCATCGTCGCCCAGCGCGCGCTCTCCTTCCTCGAAGCCTGAGGAGACCCCAGCGTGCACTCGACACCCTCGCTCAGCCTCGAGGAGCTGGCGCTTTTCAACGAGCTGTTCGCCAGCCACTTCGGGCTTTTCTTCCCGGAGCACAAGCGCGAGATCCTGGAGTCACGGCTGCTGCCCCGGCTGCGCGCCAACCACCTGCATAAATTTCTCGATTACTACCTGCTGCTGCAGTACGACTACGATCGGGAGCTCGACGCCCTGACCCGGGCGATCACCAACAACGAGAGCTATTTCTTCCGCGAGACCGGACAATTCCTGTGCCTCCAGGGCGCGGGGCTCGAGGAGCTGAAGCGCGGCGCCCGGGGCGGCCGACTCCACCTTCTCTCGGCGGGCTGCTCGTCCGGCGAAGAGCCCTACACGCTCAACATCTATTTGCGCGAGGGCGGCCTCGAGAGCGGCAGCGTCGGCGACGCTCGCCAGCAGCAGCACCGGATCGACGCCATCGACCTCGACACCGAGCGGCTGGAGCGGGCGCACCGGGGCCTCTACCGGCGCAGCTCCCTGCGCGCCCTCGACTCGTGGCAGAAGGAGAAGTACTTCATCGAGCACGGGCCCGAGAGCTACGAGCTGAAGGAGCGGTACCGGCAGGGAGTGACCTTCAAGCCGGGCAATATCCTGAAGCTCGAGAAGGCGGTCACCGGCCCCTACGACGTGGTCTTTTGCCGCAACGTGCTGATCTACTTCTCGGAACCGGCGCTCAAGACGGTGATCGAGAATTTCGCTCAGATCGTGCGCCCCGGCGGCCTGCTCTTTCTCGGCCACTCCGAGTCGATCATCGGCCTCACCCAAAGCTTCCAGGCCGAGCGCCTCGGCACCTGCATCGCCTATCGCAGGAAAGACGCGTGACCGCGACGACGTCCCCGCAGGGCCTGCGCGTCGCCGTGGTCGACGATTCGACCTTCATTCGTAAGGCGATCACGCGCATGCTGGAAGACGATCCGCAGATCGTCGTGGTCGGCTCCGCGGGTTCCGGTGAAGAGCTGCTCACCCACCTCGACGCCTGGCGTCCGGACGTGGTGACCCTCGATCTCGACATGCCCGGCATGGGCGGGCTCGAGACCCTGGACCGGCTGATGGCCGTGCGGCCGACGCCGGTGATCATCCTCTCGACCCACAGCGGCAAAGGCGCGCCCCTGACCATCGAGGCGCTGCATCGCGGGGCCACCGACTTCATCGACAAACAGCGCTATTCGCTGGTCGACTTCAGCTCCCTGCGCCACGTGCTGCTCGAGAAACTCTTCGAGGTCTCGGGCCGCAAGCCCGAGCCGCGGCGGCTTCCGGTCGCCGCGGATCCGAGGGTCGAGCCGGTTTCGACCGAGCGCGTCAGCGCCCGCACCGCCAGCCAGCCGAGCCCCTACGACCTGATCGTGCTCGGAGCCTCGACCGGCGGCCCGCCGGCGCTGCAGACCATCCTCGAAGGCCTGGGGCCGAGCGTGCCGGTGCCGGTGATCGTGGTTCAGCACATGCCGAAGGGCTTCACCCCAGGCGTTCGCCGAGCGCCTCAACGCCTACCTGCCCCTGCAGGTGCGCGAGGCCCAGCACGCCGAAGTCCTGAAGCCCGAG
>JBCCLG010000511.1:0-4632 GCA_039027015.1 Acidobacteriota bacterium
AGGTCGCCGCCGCGCCGCCGCCCGCCGCCCCCGTGGTCAAAGTCCCCGACCCGGCGCCCTTTGTCGACGAGCCGTTCGACGTGCTGGACGCCGATCCGGTTCCGGTCGAGCTGCCGGACGCGCCGCCCGCCAAGATCGCCGCCGCCGAGTCGGCTCCGCCCGCCGCCGCCGGCAAAGCCTCGAGCGCGGACGACGCCTTGGCCGCGGCCCTCGCGTCACCCGCGGCCGTCGGCAAAGGCAAGCAGAAGGGTAAGGCCGGCAAGGCGACGGGCTTTGACGCCCTCGCCGAGCTCGAGAAGCTGCGCAAGCAGACCCTCAGGCCCAAGCAGAAGGCGCGCGCCGCCGGCCGCGCGAAGGTCAACGGCAGCCGCGAGATCCAGCGCGAGCTGCGTCTCGAGATGAACCGCGATTCCCTCGATAGAGCCCGGCGCTTCTCCCTGACCCTCCAGCTCGAAGACGAGGACCACCAGCCCATCGAGGAAAGCCGCCGGCTGCACGTGGACCTCGACCCCGCCTCCCTCGACGAGCTTCTGCTCCGTCTCAACATCGCTCTGCGCTCCTCGCCCTGACGGCCACATGCCTCCGGCTGCGGCCGCGAGCGCCCGACGCAGAGCCCGAGCTTCGGCCATGAAATGTCCCTTTTGTTCGGCGAATGACGACCGGGTCGTGGACTCGCGCGAGAGCCGCGACGGGGCCACCATCCGTCGACGTCGAGAGTGCCTGGAGTGCGGCCGGCGGTTTACGTCTTACGAGCAGATCGAGAAGATCCCGTATCTGGTGGTCAAGGTCGACGGCCGGCGAGAGGAGTTCAGCCGCCAAAAGCTGCTCGCCGGCCTCAAGAAGGCGTGTCAGAAGCGGCCGATTCCCGCCAAGCGCCAGGAAGAAATCGCCGAGCACATCGAGCAGCGGCTCCACCAGCGTGAGGAGCGAGAGATCGGCACCCAGGAGATCGGCACGGTGGTGATGGAGCAGCTCCGCGAGCTGGATCCGGTGGCCTACGTGCGCTTCGCCTCGGTCTACCGCCGCTTTGAGGATATCGGCGCCTTTGTCGAAGAAATCCAGAGCCTGCTCAAGAAGCCGGCGGCCGCGGACGGCTCGCCGAGAGCCTGAGGCGCGGGCGCTCCTCCGGCCCGCGGGACTCCGCCATGGAAACCCACCTCGAAGAGCTTGACGTTCCCGACGTCTTGCCCGTGCTGCCGCTCGCGGAGACGGTGGTCTTTCCCTACGTGATCGTGCCTCTTTCGGTGGAGCCCGAGCGCGGCGTGGCGGCGGTCGACCAGGCCCTCGGCGACGAACGCCTGATCATGCTGGTGGCGCGCCGAGACGGCGAGGCCGAGACCCGCGGGCTCGACGATATTTATCCCCTGGGGACGGTCGGCCG
This sequence comes from Acidobacteriota bacterium, assembly GCA_039027015.1. Lineage (GTDB taxonomy): Bacteria > Acidobacteriota > Thermoanaerobaculia > Multivoradales > J023 > JAUIJL01. Next base: position 1,382 of record JBCCLG010000511.1, read on the forward strand.
CATCATGCGCATGCTCAAGCTGCCCGATGGCCGAATCCGGATCCTGGTGCAGGGCCTCCGGCGCGCCGAGGTGCTCGCCCTCAGCCAGCTCGATCCCTATCCGGCGGGGAGGGTGCGTCCGCTGGCCGCCCTGCCGGCGGATGAGGCCCAAGGCGTCGAGGCGGAAGGGGGCCTCCCCCCGGGCTTCCGGGCGGACGAGGCGGCTGCCGGCGGCGAAGCGGAGGCGCGGGTCGAGAGCGAGGCGCTGATGCGCAGCGTGTGCGAGCTGCTGGAGCGCTCCGCCCATCTCGGCAAGAATCTCTCTACCGAGGTCATGGTGCTGGCCGCCAATCTCGATCAGCCGGGCCGACTGGCGGATCTCGCCGCCAGCAACCTGGAGCTCGGCCTCGCCGACGCCCAGGCGATCCTCGAGACCGCCGACCCCGTGCAGCGCCTGGTGCGAGTAGCCGATCACCTGCGCCGCGAGCTCGACGTGCTGACCACCCAGCACCGGATCTCGACCCAGGCCCAGGACGAGATGGATCGCAGCCACCGGGAGTACTTCCTGCGCCAGCAGCTCAAGGCCATCCAGGAGGAGCTGGGCGAGGGGGGGGATCTGGCCCAGGAGATCGCCCGCTACCGCTCCCTGGCCGAGGATAAGGGCCTTCCTGAAGAGGCCGCCCAGGAGCTGGAGCGGCAGATCCTCCGCCTTGAGCGGGCCCACCCGGAGAGCGGTGAGAGCACGGTCATCCGCACCTACCTCGACTGGCTGACGGGTCTGCCGTGGGCCAAAAGCTCGCCGGACGATCTCGACCTCGCCCGCGCCAGGCAGGTTCTGGAGGACGACCACTACGGCCTCGACAAGGTCAAAGAGAGGATCGTGGAGTATCTGGCGGTCCGCCGGCTCAAGCCCGACGTCAAGGGCCCGATCCTCTGCTTCGTCGGCCCCCCCGGGGTGGGCAAAACGTCCCTCGGCCGCTCGATCGCCCGCGCCCTCGGCCGCTCTTTCGTTCGCCTCTCCCTGGGCGGCGTGCGCGACGAGGCGGAGATCCGCGGCCACCGGCGCACCTACGTCGGCGCTCTGCCGGGCCGCATCCTGCAGAGCCTGCACCAGGCGGAAACCAGCAATCCGGTCTTCATGCTCGACGAGATCGACAAGATCGGCGGCGACTTCCGGGGCGACCCCTCCTCGGCGCTCCTGGAGGTGCTGGACCCGGAGCAGAACGACTCGTTTCGCGACCACTACCTCGGCGTGCCCTACGATCTCTCCCGGGTGCTCTTCATCACCACCGCCAACCTGCTCGAGCCCATACAGCCGGCCTTTCTCGATCGCATGGAGGTGCTGCGCCTCTCGGGCTACACCGAGCAGGAGAAGCTGGCGATCGCCCGCCGCCATCTGCTGCCCAAGCAGATCGAGGCGAACGGCCTCGAGGCGCGCCGCCATCTGCACGTGACCGACTCCGGCCTGCGCTCGATCATCCGCTCCTATACCCGCGAGGCCGGGCTCCGAAACCTCGAGCGGCAGATCGCCGCGGTGTGCCGCAAGACCGCCGTGCGGGTGGCCGAGGGCCGCGAGGGCCGTTCGAAAGTCGGGCCGTCCCAGGTGTCGAGGCTGCTCGGAGTCGAGCGCTACTCGAGTGACGGACTGCTCGATCGGCCGCGGGTCGGGGTGGCCACGGGCCTGGCCTGGACCGCCGCCGGCGGCGATCTTCTGCTGATCGAGACCACCGTGGTGCCCGGCCGCGGCAAGCTGCACCTCACGGGCCACCTGGGCGAAGTGATGAAGGAGTCGGGCCAGGCGGCGATGACTTACGTGCGCAGCTGGGCGGCTCAGCAGCCGGCCTCGCGCCTGCACCTGCCCGTCGCGCCGAACGAGGAGGCGAGGTCGGCGGACCTTCTCGCGCGCTGCGACGTTCACGTGCACGCGCCGGCGGGCTCGATTCCCAAGGACGGGCCGTCGGCGGGCATCACCATGGCGACGGCGATCGTTTCCGCCCTGTGCGGTCAGAAGGTGCGCCGCGACCTCGCCATGACCGGCGAGATCACCCTGCGAGGCGACATTCTGCCGATCGGCGGGCTCAAGGAGAAAGCCCTGGCCGCCGCCGCCGCGGGCACCGCGGTAATGGTGGTGCCGGCGGGCAATGAAAAAGATCTGGTCGAGCTGCCGCGGGCCCTGCGGCGCCAGCTCGACATACGCTGCCTGGGCCATATCGAGGAAGTCCTGGAGCTGGCCCTGCTCCCCGCGGCGGGCGCCGACGGCGGCGGCTGAGCCCGGCGGGAGACGGCGGCGAGATGCGCGAGGACGAGCTTCTTGAGTGGCTGCGCGGTCGCCTGGAGCGGCGGGGCTGGACGCGCGTGGGAGACGACGCCGCGGAGCTTCCCGAGGGCCGCTACGTGACCACCGTCGATACCCAAATCGCCGGCGTGCACTTCACCGAAGATCTCGAGCCTCGCCTGCTCGCGCGCCGTCTGCTGGCGGTCAACCTCTCCGATTTAGCCGCCATGGGCGCCGAGCCAGCCTACGCCTTCCTGGCCCTCTCGGCGCCGCCGACCTTCGCCTTCAAGCCGTTTTTCAGCGCCCTGATCGAGGCCTGCGCGCGCGCCTCGGTGGAGCTGGCCGGCGGCGATCTCTCCTCGCAGCCCCGCTGTACCGCGGTCCTCACCCTGCTCGGCAGGCCGGCGGGCCGGGTGCTCCGTCGCTCCGGCGGCGGGCCGGGGCACGCCCTGTGGATCGGCGGCCCGATCGGCGAGTCGGCCCTCGGCTGCCGCCTCGTCGCCCGGGGCGCCCGGCTGCGCTCGGGGCGAGTCACGCTGCCCTCCGGCCTCTCGGGCCGGCCTGCGGCCGAGGCCGCGGCCCGCCGCGCGGTGCGCCGTCACCTCGAGCCGCGGCCGCAGCTCGAGCTCGGGCGCTGGCTGGCCGGCGCCGAGGAGGGGGCGGCGATGGACGTCTCGGACGGCCTGGGGCGAGACCTTCACCGTCTGTGCCGCGCCTCAGGCACGGGCGCCGAGATCGAGGCCGAGGCCCTGCGCCCGCCCCGCGACCTCGAGCCTCTGCTCGAGGAGCTGGGCCTGCGCTGGCTCGATCTGGCGCTCGGCGGCGGCGAAGACTACGTGCTTCTCTTTTCCCTACCCGCGGGCGACGAGCCGCCGCGAGAGCTGGGCTGCCGCCGCCTTGGGCGACTGGTGGCGGGCGATGAGATTCGCCTGGTGCGTGCCGGGGACGGAAGAGCGTGGCCCCTGCCGCCCGCGGGCTTTGACCACCTCGTCGCCGA
>JBCCLG010000512.1:0-4612 GCA_039027015.1 Acidobacteriota bacterium
CGCCCCGGGCGCGGAAGACGACCACGACACGGAGGTCAGCCCGCTGCCGTCCCGCGGCGCTCCGGAGGTCCTGTCGTCGCCGTCGCCGGCGCCGTCGCCGCCCGACGCGGGGCCGCACGCCCTCGAAGACGCCCAGCGCGCCATGCGGCGCCTCGGCGCCCGCATCAAGGCCCAGGTGATCGGCCGCGATGACGTGGTCGACCTGGTGCTGGTCGCCCTGCTCGCTGACGGCCACGTGCTGCTCGAAGACTTTCCGGGTTCCGGCAAGACCACCCTTGCGAAAAGCCTCGGCACCTCGATCGTCGATCGGCCCGAGGACGCCTCGGCCCAGGACCCCCGGGCCCCCGCCGAGGAGGGGATCACGCCCTTCCGGCGCATCCAGTTCACCCCGGACCTGCTGCCGTCCGACGTCACCGGCGTGTCGATCTTCGACGCCACCAGCCACGCCTTCCGCTTCCAGCCCGGCCCGATCTTCGCCCACGTGGTGCTCGCCGACGAAATCAACCGCACCTCCCCCAAAGTGCAGGCGGCGATGCTCGAGGCGATGGCCGAGAAGCAGGTCACCGTCGACAACGTGACGTATCCCCTCGACGAGCTCTTCTTCGTGATCGCCACCCAGAATCCGCTCGATCTGGCCGGCACCTACCCCCTGCCGGTGGCGCAGCTCGACCGATTTCTGTTCAAGATCCGCATGGAGCACATCGACCGCGACGCCGAGCTGGCGGTGCTCACCAGCTGGCGCGACCGCCGGGACACCGAGCGCCGGGATCTGCCCAAGGTCACCCGCGACGAGCTTCTGCGCGCCCGCCGGGCGATCGACGAGCACGTGGCGGTCGATCCCAAGGTGCAGGAAGCCCTGGTCGACATCGCCACCCACACCCGAGCCGACGAGCGCGTACTCCAGGGCTGCTCAACCCGCAGCCTGGTGCTGATGCTGCCGGCGCTGCAGGCCCTCGCCGCCCTCGAGGGCCGCGACTACGTGAACGCCGACGACATCGTGCGCCTGGCCCCGCGGGTGCTGGCCCACCGCCTGGAGCTGGCGCCGGGCCTCTCGAACGTCGAGGAAGTGATCGACGACGCGGTCGGCAAGGCCATCGAGGGCTTTAGCCGGAGCACCCTGAGGCGCTCGTGAGCGAGGCCCCGCGCCCCCGCGCCGCCGCCCCCTCGGCCGCAACCTCCCCGGGGGCGAGGCTCTGGGTCCGGCTGCTCGCCACGGCGGCGGCCGTTCTCTTCGCGGGTCCCGCCCTGGCCCAGGGCGGGGTCGATAGCGGCGCCCTCGGCGAGGCCCTCGACGCCGCCGGTCTCGAGCGCCTGGAGCTGCTCGACAAGCTCTCCAACGGCGACCTCGCCGACCTGCCCACCGAGCGCTTCGATGAGGAGCTGTGGGCCGACGCCGTGCGCGGCGCTCTCGCCAGCGGCCGCAATATTCGCGCCCGCGAGTTGACCGAGCAGATCCTGGCGCGCGACGCCAACTCGTTCATCGGCCACGCCCTGCTCGGGGTCGTCTTCCACATCGGCGAAGGCAACCTGCCGCGCGCCTTCTTCCACCTCGATAAATCGCGCGGCCTCTTCGAGGCCCTGCACAGCGCCGCGCCGTCGGGCGACGCCCCGTGGCGCTGGCACAGCATGATCGTGAGTCAGCTGGCCGCGGTCTCCGGCGAGATGGGCCGCCACGAAGACAAGGTGCAGCTGCTGCTCGAGCACGACGCCCTCTACATGCCGCCGCGCCCGGCCGACCGCGGCTGGCCGCTGATGCGCCTCCGCCGCTACGACGAAGCCCGCGAGGCGGCCGAAGCGGCGCTCCGGCTCGACAACCAGCCCGATCAGGTGGCCCACGCCCTCACCGCCCTGTGCGCCATCGAGGCCGAGCAGCAGGACCGCGTCGCCGGCTACCAGGCCTGCCTGCGCTCGGCCGAGCACGAGCGTCAGGAGGCGAGGCCGGGCCCCACGCCGTTCACCAACGCCGCCGAGGCCAGCCTCGGCATGCTGCACTTCGACCAGGCCGAGCAGCTGATTCTCGAGGGCGCCGACCGCTTTGCCTACGGCACCGTCTCCAACCCCTACCTCGACCTCACCCACCTCTACCTGAGCCAGGGCCGCACCGCCGAGGCCCTGGAATCGATGCGCGAGATGGTGCGCTGGCGCAACTCCCAGCCGCCGTTCATGGACGAGCAGAACCGCTCGGAGGCCGAGCTGGCCTCGGCCCTCTTCCTGCTGGTCGCCGGCCACCCGCTCGAGTCCGCCCACATCACGCGGCGCATCATGGAGCGGCCCGACCGCACGGGCTTTACCAGCTCGGAGAGCGAGCAAATGGAGGCCGCCGCGGCCCTGGTCGACTCCCTGGTGCACCGCACCGCCGCCGAGCTGGCGCTCGAGAAGGCCGCCTGCGCGGGCCCGCTCGAGGCCAGCAAGGCGCTCGCCACCGCCCTGCGCTGGCGGCTCCAGGCCTGGTCCTCCAGCCGGCGAGCGGCCTCCATGCTGGCCGAGGAGCGCTTTCTCTTAGCCACCCTGAGGCCGTACCTCGCGGGCTCCGCGGAAATGCCTGAATGGCTCGAGCCCGAGCTGGTGGCCGCCGTCGGCCCCGGGGTGGTGGGGGCGGCCGTGGACCGCGCCCAGGAGATCGAGACCCTCGATCGAGCGGACGGCTACTTTCTGGCCTACCGCGCCGAGATCGCCTGCGTCAGGGGCTCGCGCCGCGCCTGCCTGGACCTCGCGGACCGGGCGATGGAGGCCCTGCCGGGCTCCGAGGTGCTGCTCTCCACCCGGCTGGCCGCCCGCGGGGCGCAGGCGGCCGATGCCCTGGGCCAGCGCGGCCGTGCCCTCGAGCTTTTCGATCGGGTGCTGCAGACAGACCCCGGCGCCGTGCGGCGTTTGGGGCTCGACCTGCCGGTGACGATCACCGCCGCGAGCGGCGCCGTGGCCAGCGCCGCTCGCTCCTCGCTGGCGCGCTCCCCGCGCTTTCGCGAGGTCTCGGGCGGCGGCTCCTTCAGCATCGAGATCGACGCCCGCGAGCAGGGCGCGACGGCCGCCTTCGGGATCACGGACCGGGTGCGGCCTTACGCGCCGGGCGTGTTCTTCAACTCGGCCAAGTTCTTCGACCTCGAGTGGCAGGTCTACGGCCGCCTCCAGACCACGCTCCCCGAGCACGAGCGCACGCTCTACTGGCAGCACCCGACGGCCGAGAAGGCGATTCGCCTCAACTACGCCTTCGCCGCCGACACGTCGGGCGACGGGGCCGCGGTGCCCCGGCTCACGGCCGTCAACGTGATGGGCATCCGCTACCGCCACGACGTGTGCACTCACTGGATCACCGAGGGGACCGGCATCGAGACCGTGCTTCAGAACCTCGGCGCGGCCAACTTCGACCCGGAGTTCACCCCGCAGCACGAGGCCGACTTCGTCGCGCAGTATAACCGCCAGACGGGCCGCTCGCTCACGCTCAAGCGCCGGCGCGGCTGGCGGCAGCGGCTGGACGTGCTGGCCGGCTCGTAGCGGCAGGCGCAGGACATGCAACCGAGATGCTCATGACGACCCAAACCCTAGACCGACCGCGCGCCGAACGGACCGCCCAGGCCCCGTTCCCGCTGAGCGCCGACCGGCCCTCGTTCGACCAGGTGCCGACCTACGACCCGTCGCTGTCGCTAACGGGAAACCCGGCCTACCACCCGTCAGCTGGGCAGAAGGTGGCCCTCGCGGCGGTCGGCCTCGCGGCGCTCGCGTGCCTGGCCGGGTGGGCGAGTGGGACCGGCTTCAGCGGCCTGCTGATGGCGGTCGTCGTGCTCGGGTTCGGCGGCGGTGGGGTGGCCTACGCGTGGCTGACGTATGGCCGTGGGCATGCGGGCACCCACAACCACGGCATCATGTTCAGCGCGCAGCAGGCGCGCGGCCACGCCGGCTGGCTCTGGGGGATTCTCCTGACCGGCCTCTACGTGCTCGTCTACTGGTTCCCGCAGTACCTCGCCGGCCTCGTGGCCGTCTTCGACCCCATCTCGAACCTGCTCGGCTACCCGGAGGGTTCGCGGCAGTGGGTGATGTACGGCTCGTTCTACACCCTCGCCGTGGCGACGATGGGCGTCCGGGCGATGCTGAAGTACCGCCACGTCCGCTACCAGCGGATCCGCACGGCGAGCGTGATGTTCTGCCAGCTCGTCTTCGGGTACTCGCTCCCGTACCTCCTCGTGTTCTTCGGCCAGCCGGAGCTGTACCTGCACTACTTCTGGCCGCTCGACTACGACGGCCTCTGGCCCGACACGTTCGGGTGGATGCCGCTGGCGGCGCTCATCTTCGGCGCAGCCATGATTTTCATCGGCACGCCCGTCCTGACGTACTTCTTCGGCAAGCGGTGGTACTGCTCCTGGGTCTGCGGTTGCGGCGGGCTCGCCGAGACGGCAGGCGACCCGTACCGGCACCTCTCGGACAAGAGCCAGCGCGCGTGGAAAATTGAGCGGTGGATGATCCACGGCGTGCTCGCGTTCATCATTCTCACCCCGCTCATCCTGTGGGCCAACGCGCAATGGGGTGTCCTGGGCGATGTCGCCGGGGGCGTAAAGAAGTGGTACGTCTTCTTCATCGGTCTGCTCTTCGCAGGCGTGATCGGTGTCGGCTTTTATCC
>JBCCLG010000513.1:0-4602 GCA_039027015.1 Acidobacteriota bacterium
AAGGTCTGCCGCAGGCCGGCCGGCAGAGAATCGGCCGCGACCTCCACCGTGTAGGTGCCCGGGGGCACGTCGATGAAGAGATAGTCGCCGTCGGCGCCGGTGTCGGCGGTGGCCACCAGATCCCCGGCCAGATCTAGCAGATAGACGCGCACTCCGGGGATACCGGTCTCGCCGGCCTCCTGCAGGCCGTCGCCGTCCGAGTCGTTCCAAACCCGGTCACCGATCTGGGCCAGGCCGGCCTCGTCGCAGTTGACGACCTGCAGGAGGTCGAGCAAATCGACCGTCAGATCAACCGCGTTGCTCGCCAAGAGGGCGTCGCCGTTGGTGTAGAAGGCGGCGTATTGGTTGAGGTCGAAGCTGAAGGTGCCAAAGCCCATGCCGTCGCCGGCGAGGGTGACCCCGAAGACCCGAACGTCCGGGTGAGCTTGGGAGAGGGTGACGATCGAATCCATCGAGTTGCCCAGGGGCTCACCGCAGAAGGTGTCGGTGGTGCCGTGGTACGGGCCCGAGAAGGCCACCACGCCCGGCGGCAGGAAGTTGCCGGCGCCGTCGCGCAGGGGGATGTCGTCCAGCTTGTCGAGCGGGTACTCGCGCGGGCCCTGGCCGGCGGAGTCGATATTCGGCAGCTGATCGGAAATCCAGTAGACGATCGACTCGCGGCTCGGATCCCGCTGATCGGTGAGCAGCTGGGTCAGGCGGTCGAGGGCCAGGGGCAGCGGCGTCGTGCCGTACCAGGGGATATCGCGCATCGACAGGCTGTCGAGCTGGGTGATCACGCCGCCGAGGTCCGTCGTGAGGCCGCTGCGCACCTTCACCGATTCGTTCAGGTTGTAGGCCGGGTCGTCCCGCTCGCCGCTAAAGGTGATCAAAGCCACCCGGCTGCCGTTGTCGAGCGCGTCGATCGACGCGATCAGCTGGGTCAGAGAGGCCTTGGCGGCCTCGAACTTCGACACCATGCCGGGGAACTCAAAGGCCATGGAGCCGGACTGATCGAGCAGCAGCACGTAGTCCTTGGGCGCGCCGACGACGCACTCGGTGGGCGGCGGCGGCGGCGGTGGCTCGGTGTCGTCGGGCTGGCACAGCTGGAAGTCGTCGAAGCGCGCGGTCAGGGTCTGGTCGGCGTCGTAGGAGGCGCCCATCAGGCCGATGAGAGCCGGACCGCCCAGAGCGCTGATCATCTCGGAGCCGCCGAGGCCGCCCGCGGGAATGCGCCAGGTGGTGCCGCCGTCCTGGGAGACCGAGACGGTGATCTGATCCTGGCGACGCTCGATCGACAGGTGCACCGGCAGGGAGATGTTTTGAATGGTGCTCGAAAGCACCACCGGCACGCCGCCGTCGCTGGTGCGGGTGTCGAATTGGATGGCCGGAGCGCCGGTGTCGGCGTAGTCCGCAACCACCATCACCATCACCCGGGCGGCGTCGGGCTGGGTGCCGCTGCGATAGGCCAGGCCGGCCTTGCGGTAGTCCCCGCCGACGTTCACCGGGAAGCCGTCGACGCGCACCTCGGAGCGGAAGTCGCCCTCCACCATCTGGTAAACGAAGGCGCCGTTGTCGTCGCCGTGGAAAAGAGAGGTGCCGTCGGTGGTCAGCTCGAGGCTGCCGCCGGTCTCGGCCACCGCGCCCTGGTCGGCGTCGCCGACGTTGGCCAGCATCCACACCGGCGAGAGGAGGCCGTCGTCGAAGGAGTCGTCGGTGCAGCCGGGGCCGCCGCCGATCACGGTTCCCACGGTGTAGCCGAAGTCGACGCCGACCACGTCCTGCTCGGAGACCACCGAGACCTGCGCCAGGTGGGGGGTGGCGATGCCGTCGATGTCGAAGGTCGGGCGATCAGCCGCCGCCGGCAGGGTCTGGTCGACCACGCGCACGGTGTAGTTGCCGTCGAGAACGCCCTCGAACATATACATGCCGTCGGGGCCGGTCTCGGTGGTCATCACCACGCTGCCCGAGGAGTCGAGAAGCTCGACGGTCACGGTCTCGAGACCGGCCTCGCCAGCGTCCTGGTCGCCCTCGGCGTCCATGTCGAACCACACGCGGCCCTGGATGTTGGCGCCGCAGTCGACCAGGTCCACCAGGTCGGCCACCGCGTCCAGGATGGCGTCGGCCTCGGCGACGCTGTAGACGTTGCCGCCGGTGAAGGTCGCGGCGAAGTCCATCAGCTCCTCGTTGAACACCTCGTCGCTCTGGATGGCGACGCCGAAGATGGTGGTGTCGGGCACCGCCGCCTTCATCTCGAGGATCTCGCGCATGGCGTCGCCGAGAACCTGGCCGTCGTAGGTGTCGATGGCGGCGTTGTAGTTGCCCTCCCAGGCCACCTCGCCCCACGGGCGGAAGGAGACGCCCGCGGAATCGAGCAGGCTGATCTGCGAGACCTCCTCGAAACGATAGGCGCTCGGGCCGAAGCCCAGAGAGTCGACGTTGGGCACGGTGTCCGTGAGCCACACCAGGAGCGGCAGCCGGCCGTCGCCCGACTCGGCCTGAAGCACCTGGGTGGTCATCTCGAGCGCGATGGCCAGGGGCGTCGAGGAAATCGGGTCGATGGCGCCGACGTCGATCGCCGCGGCGGCCTGGTTGACCGCGTCGAGATCGGTGGTCAGGCCCGAGAGGACCTGGGCCGAGGAGTTGAGGTTGAACTGCGGGTCCCGATTGCCCGAAAACGCGATCAGGGCCGCCTGGCTGCCCGGGAGGTTGCTCGCCAGGAGGTCGTTCATGGCGTAGATCGCGCTGCGCGCGGCGTCGAGCTTGGAGTCGGCGCCGGGGTACGGGAAGGTCATGCTGCCCGAGCGGTCGAGCAGGAAGATCACGTTGGTCGGGCGGCCCGGAATGCAGGCCACCGGCGGCGGCGGCATGGGCGCCGGGTCCATATTCGGCTGGCACAGGGAGAAGTCGTCGAACTCGGCCGTCAGGCTCGGGCTGGCGTCGTAGGACGAGGTGCTAAAGCCCACCTCCATGGTGCTGCTGCCCACCGGGATCTCGACCTCGCCGCCGGCGGCGCCGGCCGGCACGTTCCAGGTCGCGCCGTCGTCGAGCGAGTAGTAGACCCTGAAGAGATCGCCGCGGCGATCGATAGCCAGGCTGACCCGCCGGGGGGCGCCGGTGAGCTGAGAGGCCAGCTCGAAGGCGCGGCCGGTCTCGTCGCGGTAGTCGAATTGGATGACCGTGGTGTCAAAGGTCGGGTGGTCGGGAACGACCTGCACAAAGACGCGGGCGTCGTTAGCGCCCGTCCCGGTCCTGGCGTTGATGCCGGACTTGGCGAAGCTGTCGCCGGGGACCGCGGGAAAGTCGGTGACCGTGGCCTCGATGCGGAAGTCGCCGTCGACGCTCCGATGCACGAAGATGCCGTTGTCGTCACCGTGGAAGAAGCTGGAGCCGTTGCCCGAGACCTGCAGCGTGCCGCCCGACTCGGTCGCCGAGCCTAAGTCCGCGTCGCCGAGGAAGCTGATCGACCACTCGCCGCCCAGCGTGTCGCCGTCAAAGCCGTCGCTCGAGCATTGGGTGCCGGTGCCGAGGGAGCTGCTGCTCGGCGCCAGCGGAGCGCCGCCCTGGGCCGCCTCGCCGGGGCTTGTCTCGCCGGCGGGCGTCGCGCTCGGCGTTACCCGGGTCTCGCCGCCAAAGATCCGAGCGGCCTTGGCGACGCCCTCCACGCCGCCGCCGCCCACCAGATCGTAGCGGCGCGACATCACCGAATCGATCGACTGCTCGTGATCCACCTTGCGCGCGTCGGCGCGGGTCAAGCGCCGCAGGCCGTCACCGTCGCCGAGATCCGGCACCTCGACCCCGAGGGGCACCACGGTGTCGCAGCCCACGCGGGCCGAAAAAATCTTGGTGGCGCTCACCGCCTGCCCAAAGGCGTCCTGGGCGAAGAAGTAGCTCACCTCCACGCGGAAATCGCCGCCGCCGCTCACCACCAGCGCCTCGCGGGTCGAGAAGCCGCGCGAGCGAGAGAGAGCCTGCGGCACGAAGGCCTCTCCGTCGCTTCGCGAGGCGATGACCTGAACGCCCGCCACCCGGGCGCTGGCGCCGCTCCCGCGTCGGAAGTCGACCTCCACCACGCCGGCGCACTGATCGCCCGCGGCCGGGATGTAGACGTCTGCGCCGCCGGCCTTCTCGACCCCACCGCCGCCGAGGAAACCCTCGGCCTCGAGCACCGAGAGAACGCGCGGGTTCGAGTTCGAGAAGGTCAGGCCCTCTTCCTGGGGCGCGGCCCACAGGGAGCCCGCCGCGAGCAGAAGCGTCGCGCTGGCGGAAAGGATCATGGACTTGACGGCTGCGGATCTGGGGACCGGACTGTGCAGTGGGCGGCTACTTGAGCTCATCGGTCTTCCTAATCTCTCTGGAGAGGTGGGATCGGCGTCGTGGAATCGCCAGCGGGGCGTCTGGCGGGTTCGCCGACGCCTCTGGGCATCAGGGTGGACTGCGAATCTGATCGGACTCCCGAAGCTCGGCTCAGCTGGGCCTCGCGCCGGGTTTCGGACAATTCAAGCGGTATTCGGACTGCTCAAACGGGATTCGGACGACTCAAAGATTTATAGAATCATTTCTATCTTTAGGCCAAAGGATCATTCCCAACAATACGCCAAAACAGGGGCCTTGCGGGATTTTTTG
>JBCCLG010000514.1:0-4593 GCA_039027015.1 Acidobacteriota bacterium
ACCAACGCCTTCTCGACGAGCTTGAGGCCGAGGAGCGCCTGGCGCGCGCGATGCGCTCTCTGCCGGCCGAGGAGGCGGCCGAGGAGGCGGCCGCGCAGCGCCCTGCCTCCGCCGGTTTTCAAAGGGGATGGGCGCTCGCGTGGGCGGCGTCGATTTTCCTCGCCCTGACCCCCGCCTGGCTGCTCTATCGGTCCGGAGCCTCGGCGGAGGCCGAGCGACAGCGGGAGCGTGCCAGGGCCTCCGAGGTCGCGGCCGAGCAGGCGCGCGAGATCGAGGCGCTGGGCGTCGAGCTGCGCGCTTCAGAGGCGCGCGCCGCGGAAATGCGCTCGACTCTCGAGTCTCAAGGACCTGAGTCTCCGCCCGCGCTCCTGGACCTCGAGCGTCGCCTGGAGATGGCGACTCGCCCGCGGGCCAACGTCGCCACCGTGCGGCTCGAGCCTCTGCGATCTTTGGACGAGGACGGCTCGGCGGCGGTGCGCCTCACCCTGGCGCCCGAGCCGGAGTGGGTCGTGCTGATTTTTGAGCCCCGCGAGGTGGCGCCGGCAGCGGCGGATGGCTTCGGTCTTGAGGTCCTGGGGCCCGAGGGCGGCAGCCTGTGGTCAGCCGAGGGCCTGAAGCTCGACGGCTACGGACAGATCGTGGTGCAGATTTACTCCCCGAGCTTTAAGGAGGAGGGCGTTCATCGCCTGATCCTTCGTTCCCGAGGCGTCGAGGCCGCGAGGCCGATCGTTCTTCGCTCGGCCCTCGAGATTCGGCGATAGCCAGCCTGTTTCCCCGGGAAGCTTCGGCGGCGTGCCGAGGACTCCCTCTCCTACACACACACACTATTCCTTGCAGAGGAAGCCCACCCATGAGCGAGACTTCATCAATTCTTCCGATACCCGAAAAATTCGATGGACGGGTCCTTCGCAGCTCGTCCATCCGAGCTGAGGAAAGCGACAGCATCACCGTCAGGCGGGTCGGTATCGATCCCCAGGGCGGAACCCTTCTGGTCGAGAGAATCGATTCGAAGGGCGAGAAAACTGTGCTCGGGCCAGTCGAAGAGATCACGCTGCGGGCCATTCTGATTCCGGCCACGGGCAAGGAGCGGACGGAGCTGCTCCTCTACCATCCCGCGGATCGTTTTCGCCTGATCGGCCTGGTGCTCGATGATTTGGACCCGGACTTGGAGGCTTCGGATGACGATCCCGGTCCGGTCGGGGAAGTTGACGGGGTCTGGATCGCAGAGGGTGGGGGGATCGAAGACCCGGACTCTTGAGGCGTAAAGCTCGGCCGCCGCGACGTCCTGGCGAGATTCGCCGGGGAGAGGCGCGGCAGCCGCAGCCAAGAGCTACCTCAACGTGATCACGGACACTGATAGCCCGGGGGCATGCAGGAGGCGTCGCGCGTGGTGAGGAAGCCGCAGTTGTTGCAGGCGGTCGGCCCACAGCCGCCGGTGACGGACTTGAGAGTGTCGTCGGCCACGGTCGTGGCGCCGGCCGGGTGCGCCGGCAGCTGGGCCAGCTCTTCAGCGGTCAGGCTGTTGCGGTACTCGGCATCACGGAGAGCGCGAACGGTATCGACTTTCTTCATGGAGTTACTCCTCGTTACAGGGTGGTTGGGACGATCCTCAAGGGATCCGCCCGGAAGCCCGCGCGCAGGACCGCGGCGGGCCGCGACTCATAGAAGGTTATCGATGTAACGGGCCTGCAACAAGCCAATTATGTCTAATTGTCCTGTCAATATGACTTAAAGACGGAACAATGCCCTCTTCTTTTGAGATACAAACGCGGATTTTGATTTTAGATCCGCAAGAAAAATCGCGCCTGCGGCCGCGGTTTCCGCGAGGGCCTCCAGCGGGCCGAACGGAGCCGCAGGCTAGCGGCGGCCTGGGGTTTCGAGCAGCAGGACCGAGGGCACGAAGTCGGGCGCCGCGAGGCGCAGCAGGCCATAGCCGATTCCCGAGATGCCGGTAAGCAGGCCCGGCACTTCGGCTCTGCTGGTGACGCCGCAGCGCAGTCCGCCATTCTCGATGCTGGTGAGAATCCAGTGGCCGAGCCGTTCGGCGGAACGGCTCAGCTCGGCTTCCTCGAAGTGGCTCGCGGCGCCGGAAAGCAGCTCCAAATTGCCGAGATCGCCGTGACACAGGCTGTGGTTGTCGCCAAAGCCGCTCTCGAGCGTCGAGCGCACGGCGGCCCGGATTTCTTCTTCGCGGGCGGTTCTCGAAAGGTCGTCGGCCGACCAGCGATCGAGGAGGTCGAGCCTCGAGAGGCCGATGCCCGGAGCACCGTGGCACCAGGCGTGGAAATAGGCGTGCTCGCCGTCCTGCATGCGGTCATGCCGCAGATCGGGCCAGTTTGCGTGCTCGGCCGAAAAGAGGTGCCGCTCGAAAGCGAGGCCTTCCCGCGCCGCGGCGTGGAACCGCTCCTCCCCGGAGGCCGTTCCCAGCAGCGCCAGCGCCCACGCGATGCCGGCAGCTCCGTGGGCGAAGCCGGTGAGAGGAGATTCGGCGACGGTCGGGATGGTCCAGGCCAGGCCGCGCTTTTGAGCCTCGGCGCGACCGAGCAGGTGGTCGCCGCAGGCGATCGCGACGCGCAGCGTCTCATCGCTGGGTCGGTGGTAGTGCAGTCCGAGCAGAGCCACCAGCGCTCCTGCGGAGCCGGCGATCAGGTCGAGGCCGGTGTCCTGCGGCAGCACCGCGGTGACGCCGTCGCGGGCGGTCTCGGCCTCTTCGAGCAGGGCCTCCTCCTGCCACAGGGCGCCGAGGTGGGTGAGGGTGTAGATCCAGCCGCCCAGGGAGCTGTAGCCGCCCAGCTGGTTTCTCATGGCGGGCTGACGCGCGACTCGATCCCTGGCGGTGTCCAGGCACGCCCGGGCTAGCTCCTTGAAGCGCGGCTCGAAGCTCAGCTCGGCGAGCTGCGCGAAGAAGATGCCGATGCCGCCCAGGCCCGCGTAGAGCGAAGGGTCGACGGGCTCGAGCGACTGCTGATCGGTGCCCTGTCCGGGGCGCAGGTGGAACCACGAGGCCCATCCCTCGCTGCGGTAGGCGATCAGCTCCAGCCGTTCGCCCACGCGAATCGCCGCGTTGAGGTAGTCCATCGAGCACGCCGGCCGCACCTCCTCGGAGGTGACGCCGCCCGGCACGGCGGCGGCCGAGGTGGCTTCCGGCGCAGCGGGGCTGAGCGGCCGCACCGCCGCCAGGGCCAGCTTGGCGAGCGCCAGCTGGCGCTCGAGGTCTTCGTCATCGAGCGCCTCGATCCGCTGCCTGACCAGCTCGACCCCGGTCTGCGGCAGGGCATCTTCGATCACGGCGCCCTGGCTTGACACCAGATCCCGCGAGTCGGTGTGCGATCCGAGGCGCGGCACGTCGCTCTGCCAGAGATCGTGAAGCTCGTGCGGGATCAGACGTTCGATGTAGGGAAAGCGGACGGCGTCGAGCCAAGTCTTGTCGAAGAGGCGGTCGCGATGCAGGGCGTCCTGGAGGTGGTCGGGGTGATAGGCGAGGTGCAGCAGGCGCACGTAGAGCCCGGTGGGCCGCATGATGGTCCGGGTCTCGAGGCCGGCGAAGCGATCGATCCAGCCGCCGGGCTCGAGAAAGGCCTGGCTCAGGCTGCGGATCTTGCGGTAGGTCGCCACGAAACTCTTGAGAATCAGCGGGCTATGGGTCCAGAGATCGGTCTCTTCGCCCAGCAGGCTCGGGCGGTGGCGGCCGCGCTCCATGGATGAGGCGACCGGCGCATAGGCCATCTCGTCGGTGCCGATGTTGACCAGCTTCTTGACGTCCGCGGTCATCACGGTGGCGGCGCCAAACCCGCTCATGTCGACGCCTTCTGACCCCAGCTCGCCCCACGAGACGCGCGGTAAAAGGCCGCTGCGCAGCACGGTCGTGGCCACCGGATTGAGGTCCTCGCGCGACGCGGAGCCGTCGAGGAGAACCGGCTGGAAGAGCGTCTCGAGGTCGATCAGCACCGGGTGTTCGCCGGCGGCGATGAGGTTCTCGTGATGAAAGTCCGTGGCTTCGAGGGCGAAAAGGAGGCCCAGGTAGATGCCCTGGCGCAGGTAGAAGCGCCGCACCTCCTCGTGGCTCCGGCAGGGCCTCGCCTCCACGTATTCGACCCAGCCGTAGCGGCCGCGGTCGAGAACCTCCAGGGTGCGCAGCCGCGGCTCGAGGCCCTGGTCGCCCAGCCAGGTCAGCAGCTCCTGGAAGACCCTGTCGAGGGCCATGGATCGAGGCTTGTACACCACTCTGGCGCCGTTGCTGAAGCGCAGGCACACCACCGTGCGCCCGCCGTCGTGGCGGTCGCCCATGCCGGCCTCGATCTCGGTCAGCGCGCCGCCGACCCCGAAGGTCCGCCCCAGCTCCGGGAGGTCCTTCTGCAGCCGCTTGGCTACCTCGATGCCGACCTCGATCCACTGCTCGATGCGCACCGCCATCGAGCGGGCCAGCACCGGATATTGGGACCACAGCTCGAGGGCGCCCTCGGGCTCGATCAAAGCGTCGAGGAACGAGCGAAAGCGCGCCTCCGGCGTTTCGCCCCTGAGGCTTCCCGTGTGGCGCTTGATGTAGAGCTCGAGCACCAGCGTCCTGCTGATCATCATCAGCAGCTGCGTGGG
>JBCCLG010000515.1:0-4592 GCA_039027015.1 Acidobacteriota bacterium
CCGGTGAGGGTGGTCTGCGGGTGGCGGGGGAGTTTTTCTCGCGGGCCCTGACGCCGGCCGTTGACTACGAGGCGGACTTCGTGCCCGAGGGCATCGAGCCTCTGCCGATCAAGGCGGCGCGCGCGGCCCTCACCACCGTGGTTTTCGCCACCGCGGCCCTCAGCCTGTCGCTGGTGCTGGGCCTGGTTCTGGGCGTCATCGCCTCCAGCTCGCTGTGGTCCTGGGGCGCGCCGGCGAGACCGGGGCTCGCGCGTCGGCTGCGCCTGGGCGCCGCCGCGCCGGCGATTTATGGCGCCACTCGGCTGCTGATCGCCCTCATGCGCTCGGTGCACGAGCTGCTGTGGGCGGTGCTTCTCTTGGCGGCTTTTGGCCTCAACCCCCTGACCGCGGTGCTGGCGATTTTCATTCCCTACGCCGGTACCCTGGCCAAGGTCTTCTCGGAAATGCTCGACGAGGCGCCCCGGGATTCTGCCGAGGCGCTGCGCTCGATCGGCGCCTCGCCGCTTCAGGTCTTCGCCTTCGGGCTCCTGCCGCGCGCCCTGCCCGACATGATCGCCTACGCCCTGTACCGCTTCGAGTGCGCCCTGCGCTCCTCGGCGGTGCTCGGCTTCTTCGGCTATCCCACCCTCGGGTATTACATCGCCGCGTCTTTCGAAAACCTGCACTACGGCGAGGTGTGGACCTATCTCTACACGCTCCTGATCCTCGTGCTGGCGGTCGACGCGTGGAGCGGAGCGGTGCGCCGCAGGCTGGTGGCCGGTGAGGGAGCCGAAGCGGCGGCGGGGGCGCAATGAGCGAGCAGACGAGGAGCCTCGACGCGCGCGACGCAGAGATTCGGCGGCTCGAGCGCGCCAGGCCGCGGAGCGCCTTTTTGCGCGGCAGCGCGCTGGGCCTCCTGGCGCTGACGGCTTTTTCGTGGACCTTCGGCGATTTCCGGTTCGGCGAGCTGCTCTCCGAGCGGCGGCTCGCCAACCTCGAGCGCTTCGTGGGCGAGCTTCGCCCCTATCCGCTTCAGGGCCAGCCCATGGACGCCGCGGTGGCCGCCCGCTGGGCGCACGGCATCCTCACCGAGCGCGGCTACGAGGCGGCCGGAATCACCCTGGCGCTCTCGGTGGCGGCTATCGTCCTCGCGGCCCTGGGCGCGCTGCTGCTGGCCCCCGGCGCGGCGCGCACGGTGGCGACGCCCGAGCCGTTCGTTCCCGGCCCGGTGCGCCCGTCGCGTCTGAGCCGCGCGGGGTGGCGCGGCGCGCTGTGGGTGAGCCGCGCCGCTTTGGTGCTCGTGCGCTCCATTCCTGAGTACGTTCTCGCCTTTCTCTTTCTGGCGATCCTGGGCCCCACGGCCTGGCCGATCGTTTTGGCCCTGGCGCTTCATAACGCCGGCATTGTCGGCAAGCTGCAGGCCGAGGTGATCGAGAACCTCGACCCCGCGCCCCTGGCGGCCTGGCGCAGCGCCGGCGCGGGGCGCGCGCAGATCCTGCTCTTCGCCGCCCTGCCGCTCACCCTGCCGCGCTTTCTGCTCTTTTTCTTCTACCGCTGGGAGACCTGCGTGCGCGAGGCCACGGTCCTGGGGCTTCTCGGCATCGCCTCGCTGGGCTTTTGGATCGTCGACGCCAGGGCGCGCAACCACTACGACGAGATGTTCTTTTTGATCCTGCTCGGCGCTGCCCTGGTGCTGGTGGGGGACGTGGCGAGCGCCGTAACCCGCGAGATCGTGCGCCGTTCGGGATAAATTGACCGGGATATGAAATCCGGAGGTCGCAGCGAGATGCCTGGAAGGACCCAACAAGCCCCCGCCGCCGCGGAGCCCGCGCCCCACGAGGCGCTCCGGCGCCTGCCGCAGGTGGATCGCGCTCTTTCCTCGCCGGAGCTCTCGCCGCTCCTGGAGCGCTTTTCCCGCCGGGCGGTGGCCGAGGCCCTGCGCGATTTGCTCGCGGAGATGCGGCGTGAGGTGTTGGCGGGTGAGCTGCGTCTCGAGGCGGAGGCGAGCGACTCGGGCGGGCTGCTGGCGGCGATTCGCCAGCGCCTGGAGCCTCTCCTCGAGGAGCGCGCGCGTCCCTTCTACCGGCGGGTGATCAACGCCACGGGCGTGATTCTGCACACGGGCCTCGGGCGCGCGCCCCTGCCCGAGGCCGCCACCCGCGCCCTCGGCGAGCTGGCGCCCTACCCCCAGCGCGTGGAGATCGACCTCGAGAGCGGCGAGCGCGGCGGGCGCGACGGCGGCTGCGCCCGCCTGATCGAGCGGCTTACCGGCTGCGAGGCGGCGACGGTGGTCAACAACAACGCCGCCGCCACGCTGGTGATCCTGGCCGCCCTGGCGCGCGGCCGGGGAGTGCTGCTCTCGCGCGGCGAGATGGTCGAGATCGGCGGCTCGTACCGTATTCCCACCATCATGGAGGAGAGCGGCGCCCGGCTGATCGACGTGGGCACCACCAACCGCACCCACGAGCGCGACTACCGGGAGGCGATCACCGAGGACGTGGGCATGATCCTCAAGGTGCACACCTCGAATTACCGCGTGATGGGCTTTACCCGCGAAGTGGAGCTCGAGACCCTGGTGGAGATCGGCCGGGAGCACGGGCTGCCGGTGGTCCACGACATGGGCTCCGGCGGCCTGATCGATCTCGCCCGCCGCGGCCGACCGGGGGAGGCGATGGTGCGCGACTCGATCGCCGCCGGCGTCGACCTGGTGTGCTTCAGCGGCGACAAGCTGGTGGGCGGGCCCCAGGCGGGCCTGATCGCCGGCCGCCGGGAGGCGGGGGAGAAGTGCCGCCGGCATCCGCTCTTTCGCACCATCCGCCCGGGTCGCCTGGTGTACACGGCCCTCGAGGCGACCCTGCGTCTCTACCTGGACGGCGAAGACGCGGCGGTCCAGGAGATTCCCACGCTCCGGCGTCTGCTCGGCCCGGCCGAGGAGCTGCGCCACGCCGCCGAGGCCTCGGCGGCGAGGCTTTCCGACCTGGCGGGTCTGCGGGTGCGGGCGGTTGAGACTCGGGCGCAGGCCGGCAGCGGCTCCCTGCCGGCGCACGAGATTCCCAGCTGGGGCCTCGAGCTGACCCCCGAAGGCGCGCTCTCGGCCAGCCGCCTGGCCGCCGGGCTGCGCCGCGGTGAGCCGTCGATTCTGGCGCGCATCCAGGGCGATTCGGTTCTCCTCGACCTTCGCACCCTCGGGGGTGAGGGGGAGGAGCTCGCCGAGGTCGAGACCCGTCTGCGGAAGATCGCGGCGGACGCCGCCGACCCTCGAGCGACCTGCTAGGGTTGGAGCCGTTCGGCAAGTCTCTCGCGTCCTGAAGCCCTCCACCCGAAACCGTCATCCGGAGCCCGGCATGCGCTTTTTCAAGAAGGCGACCCTCACCAGCCTCGCCAAGACCTGCGGTTGAGCGGCCAAATTGAGCCCGGTCGGGCTCGGCGAGATGCTGGCAGGCCTGCCGCAGAATACAGATCCGAATTTGCTGGTCGGCTTTTCGACCAACGATGACGCCGGCGTCTATCGTCTCAACGACGAACAGGCGGTGGTGATGACGGCGGACTTCATCACGCCGCCGGTGGATGACCCCTACCTTTTTGGCCAGATCGCCGCCGCCAACGCCCTGAGCGACGTTTTCGCCATGGGGGGACGGCCGATCGCGTGTCTGAACCTGGTGGGCTTTCCTGCCGATAAGCTCGATCCCGAGATCCTGCACGGCATCGTCGCGGGCGCGCTCGACAAGATCACCGAGGCCGGCGCCGTGCTGGCGGGCGGCCACTCCACGGAAGATGAGGAGCCCAAATTCGGGCTTTCGGTGACCGGCGTGGTGCATCCGGAAAAGGCCTGGACCAACGCCAACGCCCGGGTCGGCGACGCGCTCATCCTCACCAAGCCGATCGGCAGCGGGGTGCTCTTCAACGCCAATCTCAAGGGCTGGGTGTCCGAGCAGGCCCTCAAGGCGTGCCTCGATCAGCTGATCACGCTGAACAAGACCGCCTCGGAGGTCTTTCACGCCTTCGAGGTGCACGCCGCTACCGACATCACGGGCTTTGGCCTGGCCGGTCACGGGCTCGAGATGGCCCGCGGGGCCGGGGTCTCCCTGCACTTTGAAGTCGACAGTCTGCCGCTCATGGAGCAAGCGCTCGAGGTCTATAAGCGCGGCATGACGACCGGCGTCAATAGGGTCAATCGCGAGCTCGTCGAGTCGTCGATTCGCTGGCAGCGCGAGCTGCCCTTCTGGCATCAGGAGATCTTCATCGATCCGCAGACCAGCGGCGGCCTTCTGGTGGCGCTGCCCGAAGGCGAGGCGGACGCCGCGCTCGCCGCCCTGCACGAGGCCGGGGTGACCCACGCCCGGCGCATCGGCAGCGTCCGTCCGCTTGAGGGCGAAGACGGTTACCTGGTGATTTCCTGATCGGGAAGCGTGAAGTCCTGATCAGGAAGCGCGATGTCCCGATCAGGAGGTCGAGTCCGCCGCGGGTCGGGCGATCTCGGCGATCAGCGCGCGCCACGCCTCGCGCTCGCGATCGGGATGAAAGCGCGGCGCGCGAGCGCGGCTGAGCGCCTCGAGCTGGCCCAGGAACGCCGGATCGCCTTCGCAGCGCTCGAGTAAGGCGGCAAGGGCGGC
>JBCCLG010000516.1:0-4586 GCA_039027015.1 Acidobacteriota bacterium
GAGCGCGTTTTGCCGCGCGGGCGCCCATCTCGCTAGAGCCCATCGGGTCGTTCTCGAACGCGAAGCGGCTCGATCCGCTGATCACCGTGATTCTCCTCGCGCCCGCCGGCGAGCCGATCGATCGGCTGGAGACCTACCGCAACGGCGCCTTCGACTGCCTCATGGCGGGAAAGCAGCGGGGCGCTGAGGCCTGGCGCGAGGTCGCGGTCAAGGCGGGCCTAGCCCTGGACTTTAGACGGCTGTCCCTCGATCAGATCGCCGACCGAGAGCGGATCTCGACCCTGAGCCGGGCGTTCGATCCGCGCCTTCTGCAGCTGCTCGACGAGGACCCGCCCGCCCTCGGGGTCCGAATGCGGCGGGCGACGATCGTCTTCGCAGATATTCGAGGATACTCAAAGCTCTGCGATCGCCTCACCGCTCAGCCTGACGTGCTCCAAGGCTTCCTCTTCGACTACTACAGCACGGCTTCCGACGCGGTCTTCAAGCACGGCGGCATACTCGACAAATTCCTCGGGGACGTGGTCATGGCGATTTTCTGTGACGATCTGATCGGCGATGACCGCACCGGCGCGGGTCCCGCCGCCGCGGCGGCCCTCAGGATGGAGGATCACTTCGAGCGCGTGCTGCGCAAATGGCGGGTGCAGTGGGGCGGCGCCGGCGCTCTCAAGCTAGGTCTCGCGTGCGCCATTCATTCCGGCGAATGCCTGGTGGGCAATCTCGGCACCACCGACCGCGAGCAGTTCACCGCCATCGGCCCCCACGTCAATTTCGCGGCGCAGCTGCGGGGCCTCGCCAAAGGGGGCCAGATCGTCGTTTCAGAAGACGCCGGGCGCACCCTGCCGCCGAGCTACCGCCTCGAAACCCTGGGCACTCTCGAGAAAATCAAGAGCCTGCCGGGCAGAAGCATTCCGGTTTACCGGCTGCGCGGCCGGGGCTGATTCGAAACGCCCCTCAGCCGCCGGATTCCGAAGACTCTGCCGAGGCCAGAGCGTCGTCGTCGCCAGGATCCTCGGCATCAACCCACCAGGCGAGCGCCGCCACCACCGGCAGCAGAAGGGCTCCTAAAAGCCAGCTGCCCACCGGGCCGAAAGAGCCTCCGGTCAAAGTCTCGGGGCCGCTCAGCTGATGATCGAATAGGCGCGGGTACAGCGACCCCCAAACCGGCAGGGAGAGCCCGCAGCCCAGGAGGACCCGCCACAGCCCCAAAAAGACGGTGGGCATGATCAGGCTGCCGGTTTTCTCGCGCATGGCGGCGAGGGCCATTCCGATCAAGAACGTGTTGATCAGGCCGACGGCGCCGATCTCGGGATGCCCCGCCTGAAGAGCTAGCGCCAGGAGATTGGTCAGCCCCGCGGCGTGGACCCAGCTCATGCGATCGCGGAACGAGGTGTAGACGTAGCCTCGGAAAATCAGCTCATCGAGAAACGCGATGGCGAAAAAGCCGAAGGACAGACTGAGCAGTCCACCCACTCCCAGGGGCAGCCAGGGGTCTCCGATCACGGCTTCCTCGGACCACTCGAGCAGATCGGACTCGACCCAGGGATCGACCAAGAGCAGCCAGACCCCGAGCGGCAGGGTCGCCAGCAGGCACCCCATCAGCACGTGCAGGCCTGACCCTCGGGGCGCGTCCATGCCGACCCACGTCAGAGGCTGCTGATCGATTCTGAGAACGAAGAGGACGGTGATCCCGAGCACTAGGGGCAGGGTCACCACCCTCAGCCACAGGAAGAGAACCGGGTCGAGCGCCGCTTCGGCGTTGGTCTGGGCCAGCTGCTCCACCGCCTCCGGACCCTCTAGAAAATGCATCAAGAAGGTCAGCGACAGCGAGATCGCCATGAAGATGGTCAGGAAGTACAGCGAGACTCTGAAGCCCGCCGATGAAGACCTCCAGCCGCCGCCGGGCAGAGGCTCCTTCCCGCTGGCGTTCTCGTCGCCCGGATCCTCAGACGAGGGCGGCTGGCTCGAGGGTTTCTCGCCCGTTGACGCCGCCACCCGCGCTCAGTCGTCCATGCGGCGCATCACCAGCGCGCCGTTGGTGCCGCCGAACCCAAAGGAGTTGGTCAGGGCGACCTTGAGATCGGCCGGTCGTGGGGTCTTGGCCACGAAATCGAGATCCGCCTCGTCGTCGGGGTGGTCCAAATTGAGGGTCGCCGGCAGCATCTGATGCTTGATGGCGAGGGCGAGAATGCCCGCCTCGAGGCCGCCGGCGGCGCCCAGCAGATGACCCGTCGCGGATTTGGTGGACGACATGGCGAGCCGGTGGGCGTGGTCGCCGAAGACTTCTTTGACCGCCGCGACCTCGGCCAGATCGCCGCGCGGCGTCGAGGTGCCGTGGGCGTTGACGTAGCCCACGGTTTCGGGAGCCAGTCCGGCGTCCTCAAGTGCTCCGGCCATCACGCGGGCGGCGCCGCCGCCGGTGGGGTCCGGGGCGGAAATATGAAAGGCGTCTGCGCCCATGCCGTAGCCCACCACCTCGGCGTAGATCTCGGCGCCGCGGCGCCGGGCCGACTCCAGCTCTTCGAGCACCAAAACGCCCGCGCCTTCGCCGATGACGAAGCCGTCGCGGTCCCGATCCCAAGGTCGGGAGGCGATTTGCGGCTCGTCGTTGCGCTTTGAAAGAGCCTTCATGGAGGCGAACCCGGCCAGCGCAAGGGGCGTGATCACGCTCTCCGAGCCGCCGGTCACCATCGCCTCGGCGCGGCCCGTCTGGATCAAA
The DNA here is from genome assembly GCA_039027015.1 of Acidobacteriota bacterium. Lineage (GTDB taxonomy): Bacteria > Acidobacteriota > Thermoanaerobaculia > Multivoradales > J023 > JAUIJL01. Next base: position 2,717 of record JBCCLG010000516.1, read on the forward strand.
CGGAAGGCGTCGCCGACGGCGTGAAGGCCCGTGGTGCAGGCGGTCGCCGGAGCGGTGTTGGGGCCGCGCGCTCCGAGGCGGATCGACACCTGCCCGGCGGCCATATTGACGATCAGTGAGGGGATAAAGAACGGCGAAACCCGGCCGGGACCGCGCTCCAGCAGCTTGCGGTGCATCTCCTCGATGATCGGCAAACCGCCGATACCGGAGCCGATGAGAACGCCCACGCGCTCGCGGTTGGAATCATCGACCACCAGCCCCGAGTCGGCCACCGCAAAGTCCGAGGCGGCGATCGCGTACTGGATAAAGGTGTCGCTCTTCTTGATCTCTTTTTTGTCGAGAAAGAGCAGAGGGTCGAAGCCGCGCACCTCGCCCGCGATGCGCGAGGGAAACTCCGAAGCTTCAAACCGGGTGATCGGCCCGATGCCGCTCGCGCCGTCCATCAGCCCCTGCCACGTCACCTCGGTACCGATGCCCAGAGGAGAAACCAGGCCGACGCCGGTCACCACTACCCGCCGATGAATGGCAGGTCGACTGCCGGCCAGGTCATGCGCGCTCACGAAGGGGTCGCCTCAAACGTGCTCGGAGATGTAGCTGATGGCGTCCTGAACCTTGGAGATCTTCTCGGCATCTTCGTCGGGAATCTCGATGTCGAATTCCTCCTCGAAGGCCATCACCAGCTCGACGATGTCCAAGGAGTCGGCGCCGAGATCATCGGTGAAGCTCGCGGCCTCCACGACCTCCTCGGGCTTGACGCCGAGCTGGTCGGAAATGATGCCGCTAACCCGATCTTTGACTTCTTTAACCATGGGGGGATGTCTCCTGCAAGAGGTCTTGAATTGAGGAGTCGGTGACTCCCGCGGTTTCTAGCACAAAGGTATTGGAGCGTCCATCGGCGCCCGGCAGGAGCGTCGGGGCTCCCTCAGGCGGGGCCGATCTCACATTCTGAGGCCGCCCGAAGCGTTGAGCACCTCGCCGGTGATGTAGCCCGCTTCCTCGCTCGCCAGGAAGACCACCGGCCCCGCAATATCGTCCGCGGTGCCGAGGCGGCCGAGGGTGATCGACGACGCGAGAGACTCGCGTACCTCGTCCCCAAGGTCGGCGGTCATCGGGGTCTCGATGAAGCCCGGGGCCAGAACGTTGGCGGTGATTCCGCGCCCGCCCAGCTCTTTGGCGAGAGATTTGGCCAGGCCCACCAGGCCGGCCTTCGAGGCGGCGTAGTTGGCCTGCCCGGCGTTGCCCAAGAGACCCACGACCGAGGAAACGAAAATGATGCGGCCAAAGCGGCGCCGCATCATGCCGCGCACCAGGGGGCGAGTCACCGCGTAGGCGCCGGTCAGGTTGGTCTGCAGCACCTCGTGCCACTGCTCGAGCTTCATGCGGGCGAAGAGCGCGTCGCGGGTGATGCCGGCGTTGTTGACCAGGATGTCGATCTCGGACCAGTCGCTGTCCAGGGCGCCCAGCTGATCCGCGACCTGATCGGCCTTGGAGATGTCGAGGGCGAGGGGCTGCGCTTCGCCGCCGGCGGTTCGGATCTCGTCGGCCAAGGCCTCGAGCTTATCGACGCTGCGCGCCGCGACCACCACCCGCGCGCCCTGCGCGGCCAGCCGACGGGCTATGGCGTAGCCGATGCCCTGGGATGCTCCGGTCACCAGGGCGGTCTTTCCATTCAACGAGAACATCAGCTTCCTCTCGCGGCCCTCAGGCCAGAATTTGCTCGGCGAACTCGGCGAGTCCCTCAGCCGCAGGAGAGGGCGCCCAGGAAACGCTCCTGTCGATCCGCTTACCGAGGCCCGTAAGTACCTTACCGGGCCCCAACTCATAGAAATGGGTTACTCCCGCCTCGATCATGCCGGCCACCGACTCACTC
>JBCCLG010000517.1:0-4585 GCA_039027015.1 Acidobacteriota bacterium
GATGGGAGGCCCTGGCATCGAGATTGGCGCCGACGTCCAAAACCACGGTCCGCCCTTGCCGGTTGGGGAAGACGCCCGCCAGGGCCGGTCTTTCGACGCCCGGGATGCCTCCGATCACCGTTTTGGCGGCGATGAGCGCGGCCCCGGTATTTCCCGCCGTCACCATGGCGCTGGCGCGGCCTTCCTTGACCAGACGGGCGCAGACGCGAACGGAAGCCCGCTTCTTCTGGCGCACCGCCGTCGGCCTCTCCTCCATCGCCACGACCTCATCGGTGTGCTCGAGGCTGAGGTTGTCGGGCCGTTCGCCGTGGCGCTCGATTTCAGGGCCAATTCGAGCCTCGTCGCCCACCAGCACGACGGAGATGCCCTCGGCAGCGGCGACCAGTGCGCCTTCGACGACGCTCCTGGGGGCGAAATCACCGCCCATAGCGTCCACCGCGATCTGCGTAGTGCTGGTGCTGGGCGTCATTGGCTCATGGCCCGATAACGGGACCAGCCCCGAGATTTAGAAGCTCTCTTTGACCTCGATCACGTCGCGACCGCGGTAGGAGCCACACGACGGGCACACGCGATGCGGCAGCTTGGGCTCGCCGCAGGAGTCGCAAATGGAGGTGCCCGGGCGGCGGAGAGCGTCGTGGGCGCGGCGCTGGTCGCGCCGTGACTTGGAGGTCTTTCTTTTCGGATTGGCCATGTTCGGTGCTCCGGCTGGAAGGCTCTTCTCGAGGGAGCCTGCTCAATCGTGGCCGGCCTCGCGGGGCCGGTAGTTTTCAGAAGAGTGGTAAAGCGAATCTCGGAAGGTGGCGTCCGGCCCGCTCGATCAGTTCGGTTTCTTAATCTTGAGAGCGGCTAGAGAGGCCCAGCGGGGGTCTACCTCGGCCTCGCACTCGCAGCTCTTGGCGTTGAGGTCGTTGCCGCACCCGCCGCACAGTCCGGCGCAGTCCGGGCGGCACAGGGGCTTCATGGGTATTCCCAGCTGAATGTGCTCAAGAATCTGCGGAAGGGTGTCGAATTCTGGATCTTTGAGGTTCAGGATTCCCAGGTCGTCCTGGCTCAGCTCCTCGGGTGCCTCTCGCGAGTCGTCGGCGAGCTCGATGAGAAGGCCGACCTCGGCGTCTACCTCTTGATTCCAAGGCCCTAGGCAGCGCGAGCAGGCCATCGAGTGAGAGTAGGAGAGCTGGGCGCTGAGAACGAAGCCAGAGGAGGTAGGAGTCACGGTGCCGCGACAGTCGACCGGGCCGACTTCGAGAGCGGAACCGTCGGGCCCCGCGAGCTCTTCGCCGCCCAGATTCAGGGTCTCCCGCCAGGTGAATGGACGTTCACCGAGTTGATCTAGACGAATTTTCATGCAGGCATACCCCGGCCGAGGGCGCCGAGATTACGGCATACCCGCGGGGCTGTCAATCAACCGGGAGCCGCTTCTCCGTGCACTCTTAGGGCCGCGGTCCCCAGCTCAGGATCCGGTTTCGGGACGGCGTCGCTCCGCGCGCAGGACCAGGCCATGCTCCGGCGTCACCCGCAGCCGCAGTGCCGAGTGCTCCAGCGAGAGCCCGTGCAGCAGACGCTCCGCCGAGCGCCAGCGGCGCAGGCGCTCACGACGCACGAAGGGCGCGCGCTCCAGGCCGAGTCGCAGCCGCTTCATCTCGACGGCGGCCGGGGCGAGATCCAGCCAAAGATCGAGCGCCAACTCGCCCTCGGTGGCGTCGTTGAGCCTCGCCGCCAGCTCAGGAGCCATGCCTAGGGTGACTCGCAGGGCCTCGCTGTCGGTCGCTACCAGAGACCAGCCGCCGCTCCGGGCGCTGGGAATCTCGCGCCCCGCCAGCTCCAGCAGGCCCTCTGCCGGCAGGCTCCAGCGCTCCCCCACCCCGCCCGAGATGATCGAGGCCCTGGGCAGCTCGGAGAGGTCGTCGGGGTCCTGTCCAAAGAACGTCATCGCCTGCGCCGAGGGGGAGTCGAGCAGCCCCGGCTGAGGACCGGCGATCACCAGGAGAAGGGCGTCCTGCCGCGTTTTCGGGGCGATGGAGGCCCCGCTGCGGGCCTCGGCCCCATCGCCGGCATGCACCGGCGCCCGGCGGCTCGCTTCGCCGTCCAGCCAGGCGTCGGCGGATCGTGCGGGCTGGTACGAGCTGAGGATCGAGTCGCCTTCCGAGAGATGGAAGCGGTAGCGGCCTGCGGGAAGAGGGCTGGTGGGCCTGCGGGCGCTGGCAACCAGGAGCGAGGGCTCCTCCATCGGCTCTGCGGGTTCCGCCAGAACGGGCAGCGAGGGCATGCCGGCGAGCCACAGGGTCCCCCGCCACTCCACGCGCACGCTGCGTTCGTTCCACACGACGTCGCCTCCCCGCAGCCACGGATTTTCAGCCAGCCGCCCCGCAAGCCGGGCGAAGGCGGCGAAGAGCGGATAGACCCGGACCGCCACGGCGAGCTGCCCCTCGACTCCGGTCGCCAAGGTCATCGAACGCGCCGGCGGCGAGAGCATGCCGCCGAAGGCCGGAAGACTGGGAGGCTCCACCCCGGCGAGTACCAGGACGTCGTGAGCAGCCTCGGCAGGAAGGCCGCTGCGCTTCTCGAGCGCGGCCAGATTTTGATGGGGATAAGGCACCCACACCGAGGTCTCTGCCCAGGGGAGCTCCAGGAGGGAGGCCTCGGGTCCCGAAGGAACGGCCGGTCTCGCTCGCGGGGCGTAGTGGTACCACCAGTGCCCGAAGGCCAGTAAAGCCGCAAGCACCAGCCCGCCCAGCTGCCAGCGATAGCGTCGCCTCACGGGAATCCCTCCGCGCGACCGACGCCAGGGAGGCCCCGCGCTTTGACTCGCTGACGACAGGCGGCTAGAGTGCGCCGTCGGCTTGATGCCGGGGAAATAGCCGAGCGACAGATTGGAAACGGCACGCGCGATGCTAACCCGAAAAGGCCCTTCCCGAAGACTCGCTCGCTCCCCCGCCGCGGTCCGCGAGGAGACGCTCTAAAGTGGTGTATCGAATCGCCATAGACGCGAGGAAAATTCGCGATTTCGGCATCGGGACTTATATCCGGAATCTGGTTCGAGAGCTTGCGTCGCTCGACAGCGACCATCGCTACTTCCTGATCACCGGCCCGCAGAGCGTCGACGCGCTCGATGATTTGCCGGAGCACTTCGAGGTTGTGGTGCACGGTGCCCCGGTTTATTCGATCCGTGAGATGGGTTCTCTCTCGGCTCTGCTCAGGCGGCTCAAGGTCGACCTCTACCACGCGACGCACTACGTCCTGCCCATATGGCTGCCCCGCAAGACGGTGGTGACGATCCACGACATTATCCACCTGCTCTACCCTGAGTATCTGCCCAATAGGCTCGCGTTCTTTTACGCCGAGCGCATGATCAGGCGCAGCCTGCTGCGCAGTGATCGCGTGCTCACGGTCTCCGAGAACACCAAGAGCGATCTCGAAAAGTACTTCTCGATTGACGGCTCCAATATAGAGGTCGTCCACAACGGCATCGAGGATGAGTTTCATGTGGCCCTCGACGGGCCCACGCTCGCCGATCGCCTGGCCTCTCTCGGACTCGAACCCGGCTACTTCCTCTTCGTGGGAAACCCCAAGCCGCACAAGAACCTCGACAACGTGGTCAAGGCCTACGCCAAAGCCGTGGAAACAGAAGGCCTCGAGCAGTCCCTGGTGTGCGTGGGTGACCGCAGCAGCATCGAATCCCGGGTGCGCCAGAGGGCCGAACAGCTCGGCATCGACGACCGCCTCATTCTCCTCGGACACGTCGACCAAGAGCTGCTGCCCGCGGTTTATCAGGGGGCTTCCCTCTTCCTCTATCCGACCCTCTACGAAGGATTCGGGCTGCCCGTAGTCGAGGCGATGGCCTCCAACGTGCCCGTCATCACCTCGAACACCTCGGCGCTCAAGGAGATCGCCGCCGGCTACGCGCACCTGGTCAATCCCCTCGACCTCGAGGCGATGACGGCCGCCATCGTTCAGTGCGTCAAAGATCGGGACCACCGGACCTCGCTGCGCAAGGTAGGCAAACGCCGCTCCCAGGACTTCAGCTGGGAGGTCGCGGCGCGCAGAACTCTCGCGGTTTACGAGAAGTGCCTCGGGAGCGATTCGTGACCGCGACTCCCGACGCGGAGAGTTTCGAGAGGCTCACTCGGGGACTGAGGGTGGCCCTCGTCCATGACTGGCTCAACGGCATGCGCGGCGGCGAGAAGGTCCTCGAGGCCATCGGCGCGTGCTTCCCCAAAGCGCCGATCTACACGCTCTTCGCCTTCGAGGACGCCCTGTCGCCCGCTCTCAGGCGTCACGAGATCAGGACTTCGCTGCTTCAGCGCAGGCTGCCCCGGGGAATTTTGGCTCGTTACTACAGGTATTTCCTGCCGCTTTTCCCGCGGCTGATCGAGGAATTCGATCTGACCGGCTTCGATCTGGTGATCTCGACCAGCCACTGCGTGGCCAAAGGCGTTTTGCCCGCGCCCGCGGCGCTTCACCTCTGCTACTGCCACAGCCCGATGCGCTACGCCTGGGACCTCGAGCATCACTACTTCCCCAAGCGCCTGGGCCCGGTGGCGGAGGCCCGGGCGCTCATGCTCAGCCGCCTCCGGCGCTGGGACGC
>JBCCLG010000518.1:0-4584 GCA_039027015.1 Acidobacteriota bacterium
ATCGCCCGTGGCGCCGCCCCAATACACCGGGTGGGCGCGGTTGCCGGCGTTGAGCTTGCCGGCCTCGGGGAAGGTCGAGGGGATCAGGTTGTTGATGCTGCTGTTGAGCTCATCATCGCCGCGGCCGATCGAAATCTCGTTGCCGGAGCGCGAGAAGGTGAAGGTGTTGACGATGGTGTCTGAGAAGACGTTGTTGATCTGCGCCACCAGCGATTCACCGGGCTGATCCCAGCCGGAGTCCACCGCCGGGAAGGGGTCGTCGCCCCACAGGCCGTTGCCGGCGCCGGCGTTGGGGGCCGGGTTCTCCCATTCGTCCTGGGTGTAGCGCACCAGGGCCCGAGCGCTCTCGGTGACCTGGTAGTCGACGCGGGCGTTGATCTGCTGGAAATCGATGTCGGTGGGCACGGAGGCAACCCAGTTGTTGCAGTTGCCCGGGGTCGCCACCAGATTGGGCGTCGGGTAGAGGCGAAGCAGCTCGAGACCGCCGGGCGAGAGGCGGTCATTCGGGATCACGTTGCCGGGAAAGGGCAGGCCGGTGATCGGGTCGATCGGCGTCGGGCCGTTGCAGCCGGGCACCGACTGCGAGAAGTCGCCGGAGCGCTCGGCGAGAGTCGGCACCTGGGCGCTGCGCACCGTGCCGCGGGTCTCGTCGTTCCACTCGGTGGAGACGAAGAATTGAACCTTGTCGCGCACGATCGGGCCGCCGAGGGTGAAGCCGACGTCGGTGCGCTCCAGCTCCTCGGTATCAGCGTCGATGCGGTCGAGGAATTCGTTGGGCTCGTTGAAGGCGTCGTTGCGGTGGAAGGCGAAGACGCTGCCCTTGTACTCGTTGGTGCCGCCGCGGGTCACCAGGTTGATCTGGGCGCCGCCAGCGCCGCCGAACTCGGGGCCGTAGCTGTTGCGGTGAATCTTGAACTCCTCGATCGCCTCGACCGAGGGGTAAACCAGGATGGTGCGGTTGGAGCCGGTATCGTTGTTGTTGGCGCCGTCGACCACCCACTGGTTACCGGTCGCCGAGCTGCCGCTGACCGAGGTGTCGACGCCAGAGAGCAGACCCTTATTCTTGAAGTCGATGCTGTCCGAGGCGCTGACGCCGGGCACCAGCTGGGTGAGCTGGGTGAAGTTGCGGCCGTTGAGCGGCAGCTCGCGAACCTCTTCGCCGGTCACGGTGGTGGCGACTTCGCCGCCGATCGTCTCGACCACCAGGGAGGGAGCGTTGACCGTGATCTCTTCCTCGATCTGCCCGATCTCGAGGGGCGTGCTGACCTCGCGTACGTCGGCCACGCGCAGGACCACGTCTTTCACCACCGTGGTCTTGAAGTCAGGGAACTCGACGGTCACCTCGTAGCTGCCGGTCGGCAGGTTGCCGAAGGTGTAGTTGCCCTCGGCGTTGGTGGCGACTTCGCGAGTCAGGCCGGTGTCGACGTTGCGCAGGGTGACGGTGGCACCTGGCAACACCGCGCCGGTATCGCTGCTCGTCACGGTGCCCCGAATCGAGGCGGTATTTCGCTGGGCCGAGGCCGTCGTAGCTAGACACGCGATCAGCGTGAGCCACAGCAGCGCGATCAAGGTTCCCCTCTTGTCCATCAGTGTCGTCTCCTTGAGATGGGTTGAATCGTTTTAGTAGCTTGGCGGCCCAGGGGTTGAGTTCCTCCCCGAAATCAGAGGAGCGCTCCCGCTCTCCTCTCAGCGTGCGGCGTCGGGGTGGGCGCCGACTCGACGCGGGCAATCAACGCCCGGTAAATCGGTTTACCTAATCGTTTCACTAAGTTGTAAAATTAACTCACACTTCACAGATCGTGTCAAGTCCGGCAGCGGCATAGGCCACAAGGAGATTCTTGAAGACCGACGCCCGGCCGTGGAACACTAGGAAATATGGCGCGAAAACGCGAAGACCCGGGCCGATCCCAGGGCGTCCAAAAAAGCGGCACCCAACCGCGTAAAGCCGTCACCCTCAAAGACTTGGCGAAGCATCTCGAGCTCTCGCCGGCCACCGTGTCGGTGGTGCTGAACCGCTCCCCGGTGGCGGACTCGATCCCGCGCGAAACCCAGGACCGGGTTTTCGCCGCGGCGCGGGATATGAAATACCGGCCGAATCATCTCGCCCGATCTCTGCGCAGCCGACGCACTCACACCATCGGCGTGCTGGTCACCGAGATCGTCGAGCCCTACGCCACCGGCGTGCTGTCGGGGCTCGAGAGCCACCTGGTGCAGGAGGGCTATTTCTACCTGGTGGCCAGCCACCTGACCCGCGATTCGCTGCTCGAAGAGTACGTCGAGCTGATGAAAAACCGTCTGGTGGAGGGCCTGGTGCTGATCGCCACCGAGCTCGAGGAGCCCCCGGGGCTGCCGACGGTGAGCGTCTCGGGTCACCAGCCCATGGCGGACGTCACCAACGTGCTGCTCGATCACGACCTGGCGGCGCGCCTGGCCCTCGAGCACCTGATGAACCTCGGCCACGAGCGCATCGCCTTCTTCAAGGGGCAGGACGGCAACTCGGACACCGCCGACCGCTGGCGCGGAATCGAGGAGTCGGCCCACGAGCTGGGCCTCGAGATGCGCGAGGATCTGTGCTTCCAGCTCGAGGGAGACGCCGCGGGCTCGGAGTCGCGCACCGCCCAGGCCTACCGGGGCGGCTACGACTACGCCCGCGAGCTTCTGGACCGCGGCAGCGACTTCACGGCCCTCTTCGCCTTCAACGATGTCTCCGCGATCGGCGCCATGCGCGCCTTTGTGGACGACGGCCTCAGCGTGCCCCGAGATATTTCGGTGGTCGGCTTCGACGACATCATGAGCGCGGCCTTCCACAACCCCGGCTTGACCACCGTACGCCAGCCCCTGGCCGAGATGGGCGCCACCGCCGGCCGGATTCTGCTCGACCGGCTGGCGACGCAGAAGACCTACCCCGACTTCGTGACCGTCAAGCCCGAGCTGATCGAGCGCGGCTCGACGGGCCCTGCCCGCCAGCGATGAGCGAAGACCGCCGCCAGCGGGGCGCCCGGGCTCGCGGCAAGGCGAGCGGCGCGCCGCTGCGGCTGGCGGGGACGGCGGCCCTTCTGGCGCTGGTCTCGATCCCGGGCCTGGCCGTTCCCAGCCCGTCCCTGGAGCCTGAGACCACGGCGGCGCTGCAGCGCAACCTAGGGCAGGCCGAGCAGGCCCTAGACCGCGGCGAGATGGAGATCGCCGAGAGTCGCCTGCGCTCCGCGGCCTTCGAGGGTCTGCTGCTGATCGGCCGAAGCTTCATGGTCGCGGGTAAGGAAGACGGCGACCCTCAAGGGGAGGCGCCGGATCTGGCGGCTGCCCGCGACGCCTTCGAGCGCGCCTCGGGCCTGGTGGTCCAGCCCCGGCGAGCGCTCTTCCGGCTGGCCTTGGTGAAGCTGCGCCAGGACGAGCGCGAGGCGGCGATCGTCACCCTGCGCGAGCTGCTGGCCGCGGATCCCGCCGACGGCCAGGCGCGCCGGCTGCTCTCCCAGGCTCTGGTGGCCGGCGAGGAGATCGAGGCCGCCGTCGCGGAGCTGGCGGAGGGCCTGGCGGCCAACCCCGACGATCTCGAGACCGCCTTCGCCCTCGCCACCGGCTGGCTGCGAATGGGCGAGATCGAGCGCGGCGAAGCCCTGTTTGAGCGCGTGCTCGAGGCCAGACCGCTGCCGCAAACCCGCGTTTTGATCGGCAGGACCTACAGGGATTTCGAGCTCTACGAGCGCGCCCGCGCCCTGCTCGACGCGGCGGTCGCCGAAGACCCCGAAGTGCGCCGGGCGCGCTACTACCTCGGCACGCTCACCCTGCTCGAAAACGGCATGGACGGCCTCGCCGAAGCCATCGAGCTTTTCGAGGCGGAGCGGCTTCTCTCCCCCACCGATTTGATGAATCAGCTCTACCTCGGCTCGGCGCAGGTGGAGAGCCGCCAGTTCGAGCGCGCCCTGCCCTGGCTCGAGCAGGCCGCCGGGTGGCCCGCCGCCGCCTTTCACGCCGAGCGCTATCGCGGGCGCGCGCTGGTCGGACTGCGCCGATTCGAGGAGGCGATGGCGCACCTCGAAAGAGCCCTGGAGCTGGCGGACGGCGCGTCTGGACGGGATCTCTCGGAGATTCACTATCAGCTCGGCCTGGCGACCCGCGCCGCGGGCGACCGGGAGGCCGCGGCCGGCCATTTCGAGCTGGCCAAGCGGCTGGGCATCGAGCTGGCCGAGCAGCATCGCGAAGAATTCGCCAGCTTCCTGCGCGACGAGCTGGGCCGGACGCGCACGGGCAGCCATCGCGAGTCGAAGTTCATCGACCCCTTCGGTACGGGAGACGCGCTCTTCGAGTCTTTGGATGAGGAACAGCTCCTCGGCCTGCGCGCCCGGGTGCGCGAGCAGGTGGCCCAGGCCTTCATGAACCTCGGGGTGCTCAAGACCCGGGAGGGCGCCATGGACGCCGCGGCCGACCTTTTCGCCCGCGCCGCCGGCGAGAGCCCGAGCTTCCCCGGAGTGCAGCGCGCCCTCGGCATGGCCAGCTTCAGCGCCGGCCGCTTCGCCCAGGCCGCCGCGCCGCTCGAGCACGCGCTCCGCGAGGAAGAGGCGGGTCTCGGCGACGCGGACCGGCAGG
>JBCCLG010000519.1:0-4579 GCA_039027015.1 Acidobacteriota bacterium
GATCTTCGAGCCCTTTTTCAGCACCAAGTCTGCGGGTCGAGGTCTCGGCCTGGCGGCGTCTCAGGGCATCGCCCGAGGACACGGCGGCGTGCTGCGCGTCTCCAGCTCCCCGGGTCGCGGCTCGAGCTTTCAGCTGCTGCTGCCGGCCATGGTGCATCCCGAGCCCGAGCAGGCCTCGGCGGGGGCCGAGCAGCCGGCCGCCGAGAGTCGTGGTCAGATCTTGGTGATCGATCCCGACGGCGCCGCCCGGCAGCTGGCCCGCGAGCACTTCGCGCGCCTCGGCTTCGAGGTGCTCGAAGCCACCGACGGCGCTTCGGCTCTGGCGGCCTTCGGGCGTTCCAGGGAGCGCCTGGCCCTCGTTCTGCTCGACGTCGCGGCGTCCCAGGGCGCGGAGGCCCTCGAGATTCTGCGGGCGCTCCGGCGGCTTGAGCCCGCTTTGCCGGTGGTTCTGGGCACCGAGCTGCCCGAGGCCGAGGCGGCGGAGCGCTATGCCGAGGCCCAGCCCGCCGGATTCGCCCGCAAGCCTTATAAGCTCGCGCATCTCGAGCGGGTGGTGCGCTCCAAGATAGCTTCTCACCCCGTTTCGTGAGCCTTGCGAAAGTTTCGCAGGAGAGAAGAGCGCTCAGCGCGTTGAGAAAGAAAAATCTACAAAGAAAGAAGGCCGCCTGACCCAACGTCTCCGCCCTATCGACTGCCCTCGATCGGTGGGAATCATCGAGTGGCGAGCAAGCGGATGCGCTCTGTTCTGGGCCAGCGCGGCCTCGGATCCAGGCCCTGATGGGTTGGGAGAGTCCCGGGCCTTTGTGGATCTTGAGGAGAGGAGATATCTAATCCATGACGGGGAGGAGTATGGCCGGGCGGGCCTCATCCGTCTGTAGGAGAGCTTCGCTCCCATCAAAAGGTTTTCTTAGCCCTTAGCGACCCCAAAAAAAAGGGCTTCCCCGTCTCGGGGAAGCCTGCTGTGCCGTCCTGCCTTGGGAGCAGAACACCTTGCAAGAGTGGGGGAGTGACGTGGGTTTCCAGGCGTGGGGCCTGGTTTGGCGGCCTTGGACTGAGGCCGTTCCGAGTCGAGGAGCGCGGTCTTCAGCAACTGGGTGGGGAAGGTGTGCGGGTCCTCGCCTCGGTTTTACGCCGGGACTACGTCGGGGTCCTGACGAATTTTGAATTCTTGACGGGCTATCCTCATCCGTAAAATAGAAAAGCTTTATTACGAATAATGCCCTGCTGGCCCGCACCTGGGGTGAGGTGCGCGATGCACCCTTCAGGAGTTGGCGGTTGGCGTTCGACCTTGCGGTGCGAGCCAGCAGGACTCCGCAACTGAGCCTTCGAGAAGGAGATCCTCCGAAGGCCGACCCTTGGAAGGAGCCCACGGGGCCACCCTCCGCTCTGTCTCGAGAATCGCCGGCGCTCGGGAGTGCCTCGATTCGCGATGGGAGGAGTATGCCGCCTTCACGGCACCCCGTATGTCGGACAAACGCCCTCCGGGTCCCCTGGGCCGGGGCTCGCTGCCCTTCCCTCCAGGACGGAAGACGGAGGACGATTCGGAAATTCTGGTTTCAGTCCGTCAAGCGGGACTCTCGTCTTCATCCGCCTCGATCTTCATTGGATCGAGACCCGCTTCCTCTGAAGGTGGCGCTTCTACCGCGGGAAGCTCTTTGCCGCCGGGTTCTTGATCGGTGCTCTTCTTGGCTTTCCGCTGACCTTCTGGGTCCGCTTCATCGATGGCGTCGCGGCTATTTGGGTCATCGTCCTGGCGCTGATCGGGCCGATCGACTTCGGCGTCGGGGGTCTTCTCGGTCTTCAGAGGTGGATCCGGAGATTCTTCTCCGGATTCGTCGCGGCCGGTGGCCGGGTCTTCTGCCTCTTGGGCCCTGGTCTTACGACGCACTCGCTCGAAGAGAATTCGGCTGCCCAGGAGGAAGATGCCGCCGCCGATGAGCAGCAGGATGGCGGGCTCTAGGGTACGGGAGAGAATCCAGCCGGGCGCCCTCGAGAGCTCGGGCAGCCTCGGGTACAGGCTGGCGAGAGCTTGCCCCGCCACGAAGCTGGCGCCAACCGCCAGAGCCAGAATCGCCCAGCCGCCGTTTCTGATGTTGCGGCAGACGGTGCTGAGCCAAGCGAGGTAGGAGAGCTTGCCGGAGAGGGCCTCCTCGATGCGTCTCTCATAGGCCGAATGGATGGCCATCAGCGCCATCGTGCGGCTCTCCCCCTGGTTCATCAGGTGCGAGATCAGCGCCTCGTCCGAATCGCGGGATTCGGAAAAAAGGATCAGGCCACCGCCTCGGAAGCGAGCGACGAAGTTCTTCGCCGCGCCGTACATCGCGTGGTCGGACCTGAAGAGCGTTTGATAGGCGATTTCTTCGAGGCGATCGAGGCGCGTATCGGTCATGAAATGCGGGTCTCCTGACCTCGCCTACGCGCGCGCCTGCCCTTTATTCGGCAGCCCTGTCATTTGAAATCGCACGCGCCGCGGACCGCGGCTGCGCTTGCGCGTGATCTCGCCGTGGTCTAGCCTCTCGCCATGCCCGAGACCGCGCCCGAGGGGCGCTCCCGCCGGCCGTCGAGCGCGCCTTCCGTTCTCGCCCTGGTGCTCAACTACAACGGTCGCGACGTCACCCTCGAGACCCTGAGCAGCCTGGTCAGCACGGCCTACGAGCCGTTTGAGATCGCGGTGATCGACAACGGCTCGACCGACGACTCGAAGGCCGCGATCGCCGCCTCGCATCCGGGGCTCACGCAGGTGGAGGTCGACCGCAATCAGGGCATCTCGCACGGCATGAATTTCGGCCTCCGCTACGCTCTCGAGGGCGGGCACGACTATGTGCTGATCCTCAATAACGACATCGAGGTCGATCCGCAGATGGTCGCCGAGATGGTTCGGGTCGCCGAGAAGGACCCGAAGATCGGCGCCGTAGGACCCAAGGCGTTTTACTTCTACGATCGCGAGCGCCTGTGGTCGACCGGCGGCATCCTGCGCTTCCGGCACTCGGTGACCCGCGAGCGCGGCGACGGCGAGCTGGACCAAGGGCAGTACGATCAGGACGCCGAGGTCGACTACATCAACGGCTGCGCCATGCTGGTGCGCCGCCAGGCCCTGGTGGATACCGGCCTGTGGGACAGCACCTATTTTCTCGGCGTGGAAGACGCCGACTGGTGCATGCGCATGAAGCAGAAGGGCTACCGCTGCGTCTACGCCCACCGGGCCGTTCTTTGGCACATGATCTCCACCTCAACCGGCGTCTACAAGCCCTTTCGCACCTTCCACACCGGCCGCTCAACGGCAATTTTCGTGCGTAAATTCGCCGGGCCCATAGGCTGGTTAAGCTTCGCGATCTGCGCCCTCGTCGCGCTGCCCGCGGCGTGGCTGCGCGAGCTGCCGCGCGGCAACGCGGGAGCCGCCCTGTCGAAGGCTCGAGGCATGCTCGAGGGCCTGCGCGCGCCCCTGGGCTCGCCGCCCGCGGCGTGAGCGACGGAGCCTCCGCGATGCCGACGCCGCCGACGCCGCCGCAGCAGCTCACGGGCGAAATGCGCCGTCTGCTGGCCGATCTCGAGCGCGAGGCGGTCGGCGAGGAGATCTTCGCCTTCGCCGAGCGCGCCTACTCCCTCTGCCGTTCGATCACCGGCGACGGCGTGCGCCAAACGCTGGAGATGCTGCGCGAAATCGCGCCGACCCTCGAGATCCACGAAGTCGCCTCCGGCACGCCGGTTCTCGACTGGACGGTGCCCGACGAGTGGAATCTGCGCTCGGCGCGGCTCACGGGCCCCGGGGGGGAGGTTTTAGCCGACGCCGCGGACCACAGCCTGCACGTGATGGGCTATTCGGTGCCGGTCGATCGCGAGCTGAGCCTCGAGGAGCTCGAGGAGCATCTGTTCAGCGATCCCGCGCGGCCCGCGGCCGTTCCCTACCGCACTTCCTATTGGCGTCCGCACTGGGCCTTCTGCCTTGCCCACGAGGTGCGCGAGAGGCTCACTCCCGGCACCTACCGAGCGAAGATCGACAGCAGCCTCGAGCCCGGCCACCTGAGCTACGGCGAGGTGGTGGTGCCGGGCGAGAGCGAGGAGGTCGTTCTCGTGACCACCCACTCGTGCCACCCTTCCCTCGCCAACGACAACCTCTCGGGGCTGGGGGTGATCGCCCATCTCGCCCGGCGGGTGGCGTCCCTCAATCGGCCGCGCTTCACCTACCGCTTCCTCTTCGCGCCGGGCACCATCGGCGCGATCACCTGGCTGGCCCTTCACGAGCGGGACGTGGTGCCGCGGGTGCGCCACGGCCTGGTGGCCGCCAACCTGGGCGACGCCGGCCGCTTCCACTTCAAGCGCAGCCAGCGCGGCTCGACCGACCTCGACAGGGCGGTCGAGCGGGTGCTGCGCGATAGCGGGCAGGACTTCGTGATCGAGGATTTTGAGCCCTTCGGCTACGACGAGCGCCAGTTCTGCTCGCCCGGCTTCGATCTGGCGGTAGGCTGCTTGAGCCGCACTCCGTGGGGTCGCTTTCCCGAGTACCACAGCTCGGATGACGACCTCAGCCTCATCGCCCCCGCCTTTCTCGGCGAGTCCCTCGAGCGCTATCTCGAGGTGC